>JANLFZ010000319.1 GCA_024653385.1 Thermoguttaceae bacterium
TATTTCACTCCCCTAACAGGGGTTCTTTTCACCTTTCAGTCGCCCTACTGGGTTCACTATCGGTCATCAGGGAGTATTTAGCCTTGCGGGATGGTCCCCGCAGATTCAGTCCGGGTTCCACGTGTCCGGACCTACTCAGGTACCCTCCGAGAGACGGCTCATCTTTCGCGTACGGGACTGTCACCCGCTGTGGTCTGCCTTTCCAGTACAGTTCTGCTAGACGGCCGTTTTGTAACTCCCATGTGGAAGGCCCTACAACCCCGCAGGGAAAATCCCCGCGGTTTGGGCTGTTTCCTTTTCGCTCGCCGCTACTGGGGAAATCGAGGTTTCTTTCTTTTCCTGCGGCTACTGAGATGTTTCAGTTGACCGCGTTCGCCAGCGCACGCCTATGAATTCAGCGTGCCTGAGTTCGGGTATCCCGGGATCGACGCTCGTTTGACAGCTCCCCCGGGCTTATCGCAGTCTTCCACGCCCTTCAACGCCTCCTGATGCCGAGGCATCCCCCATGCGCCCTTAGTAGCTTGGCCACATGAATCCGATGCTCCCCACAGAATGCCCTTCTCTTCGAGAAAAGACTCCCGCAGGAACCCCGGCTTGTGACCGGCCACTAAGATCGTTCCCGCTTGCGCGGGTGATCCGAGTAACGATCGCTCCTGTTCTATCCGGCCGGCGCGAACCTCGCGGTCCACGCCCGCCTTCTATCGCAGCGCTCTCGTTGCCAAGCCAAACACCCTTTCGGGTGCAATGGCCCGGCATTTCGTGAGATGCCACTCAAGCCACAACCAAATTGTCAAAGAACAAACCCGGAAACACCCCTCTCACGAGGGTAGTCCCCGCCTGCCAAATCGACAGGGGACACACTCCTGACGCGCCACCTTCGGTTTGCCAGAAGCCCGTCCCCTGACCATTTTCAACAGGCCGCCGCCACCGGGCACTTGCCCGTGCCACATGAGGCGTTCGTAATCTTATGGGCTGCACCCAGGTCCGTCAAGCGCTGGTCGAAGTTTTTCGATGATCCCTTACCCGACAAGCACTTCCAACGAGACCTTCGCACAAGGCGTAAGGGAATTATATCGCCTTGCCATCGGGCGACAAGGACCCGAATCGCGTTTTCCGAAACCCGGCCACACCCCCCTAGAGAATACAGGCACACCCCCGACAATCACGGATGGCCTCGACACGCGCAGACTCCAGCATAGCGGACAGACCACCAACGGGGAAGCGGGGGCAAACCGGACCCGGCCGATTCGGAGATTGGGCCGGGGGAGACCCTATGACGGCTAGAAAAGCACCCCACCGTGTGAGGGGTGGCGTGCATCGCAACTGGGTGATTCCATGCGATGGCCGTCAGGGTCGCTCGCGTGCCGTACCCTGAACCGCAGCCGAAGGCGCGTGGGCCGAACACGGTTCCGCATCCAGCGGTTACAATGGGACGACGTTGCGACACGTTGCTCGTTCGTGTTCGGCCGACGTACCTCAGGCTCCCGAAGGTGTGTCCCATGCGGCGCCTCGTGCTTTCTGCCGGTGTTTTCGTGTTTCTCGCGTGTCAGGCTTCGCAACAATCTCAGGCCGCGACGGTCTGGCTGGAGGCCGAACTCTTCCGCGACCACGGGGGCTGGACCGACGATGCCCAGTTCGTCGACCAGATGGGCTCGCCGTTTCTCTTGGCGATCGGACTCAAAGGGCCGGTGGCCGACGCCGTGACCGAGGCCGATGTGCCGGTCGCGGGTCGGTACCGGGTGTGGGTCCGCACCCGCGACTGGCTTCCGGAACACAGCCCGGGGCGATTTCAGGTCGTGCTTGGCGACAAGCCCGTGGAGCGGGTCTTTGGCCAGAGCAAGCAGAAGGGCTGGATTTGGGAGGACGGCGGTGCGCACCCGCTGCCCCAGGGCAAGGTTGTGGTGCGCTTGCGCGACCTTTCGGGGCACTACGCGCGGTGCGACGCGGTCGTGCTGTCCGACGAGCCGGGTTACCGGCCGCCGGACGACCTGGCGAAACTCGCTGCCGAGCGGGTCGCCCACGGCGGGGTGAGCCGCGACGTCCAACCCATGGGACCGTACGACACGGTGGTGGTGGGCGGCGGGCTGGCCGGCACGTTCGCCGCCGTGGCGGCGGCCCGTCATGGCTGCCGAACCATCCTGGTGCAAAACCGGCCGGTTTTGGGCGGCAACGCCAGCACCGAGATCCTCGTGCGTCCCGAGGGCGACACGACGCGCGAGCCGCTCGATCCCGGCGAGGGCGGAATCATCGAAGAGGTTCGCGGCTCCGTCGAAGGCTACTCCGAGCGGATGCTCAAACTCGTCCAGGCCGAACCGAATCTCGAGCTATTCCTCAACACGCACGCCACCGGGGTCGAGTTGAAGCAGCCGGGCGAAATCGCCGCGGTCCACGCGATCCAGGTGAAGACGAAACAGCGCATGCGGTTTTCGGGGTCGATCTTCATCGACTGCACGGGCGACGGGGCGATCGGCGTCTGGGCGGGGGCCGAGTACCGCCACGGCCGCGAGCCCCGCTCGATGTACAACGAAAGCCGCGCCCCCGAGATCGGCGACCACCAGACCATGGGCGGCACGCTTCGCTACGCCAGCGAGTTACGGGCCGAGCCGGTGGCCTTCGCCGCCCCCGCCTGGGCGCACCGCTTCGACCAGTGTGGCGACTTCGGGCGCGACCGGCACCCGCAGATTCACCTGGGCGGTTGGCAGTGGATTATCGAGTACGGCGGCGTGCGCAACACCTACGACGACGCCGAGGAGATCCGCGACGAACTCCTGCGGATTGTCTGGGGCATGTGGGACCACGTGAAAAACCGCTGCCCCAAGCTCAAGAACGAGGCACGCAACTACGACCTGACCTGGGTCAGCCACGTGGTGGGCAAACGCGAGTCGCGCCGGCTGATCGGCGATTATGTGCTCACCGAGCACGACGTGGCGGCGCAGACGCTCTTTCCGGACCGCGTTTCGTACTGCGGCTGGGGCGTGGACTTGCACCCGCCGGCGGGGTTCTTCGACCCGGGCCCGCCGGCCGAGTTCTCGCACAAGGTGAAGTTCTCGGTGCCGTTCCGATGCCTTTACAGCAAGGACGTGAGGAACCTGATGATGGCCGGCCGCTGCATCTCGGTGAGCCATGTGGCGCTGGGGGCGACCCGGGTGATGATCACCTGCGGGCTTCAGGGCCAGGCCGTGGGCACGGCCGCGGCAATTTGCAAGCTGCGCGGCGCGACGCCGCGCGGCCTGCTGCAAAGCCACATCGGCGAGCTTCAGCAGCAACTGCTCAAGGATGGCTGCTACCTGATCGACCTGCCGAACACCGACCACCGCGACCTGGCCTTGTCGGCCAAGGCCGCCGCGTCGAGCACGGCTCCGCCCGAGAGCCTCAAGGCACCCCGCCTGGTGGTTCACCCGTTGAACTGTGCCCGGGCGGTGATGTTCAAGGCGGCCGGTCCGCGGATCGAGAAGATCGCGTTGCATCTCGTTTCCGAAAGCGACCGGCCGATCGAGGCGAAGCTGGGCCTGCGCTCGGCGAAGTCGCTGGGCGACTTTAGCGATGCGGACGACCTCGCGAGGGCCGTGGCCACCGTGCCGCCCCAGAGCCGCGGTTGGGTCGAGTTTCCCCTGGCCGCCGAGGTGAAGCCCGGGTTCTATTACGTTTGGCTCGCGCCGGCCAAGCAGTTGGGCTGGTCGCTCTTCGATCGGGCCCCGCCGAAGACGGCCCGGGCCTACCGCGCCGCGAGCCAGTGGCAAGGGATGCCCGAGTGCTACACCTTCAGGCTCACGCCGGGGCCCGAGACGCCGGCGGGCGAGGTCGCCAAGACGCCGCCCCGCGAGACGATGTTCGTCGCGTCGAACGTGAACAACGGCTTTGCCCGGGCGATCCGCGGCTGGCCCAACGCCTGGCGTCCCGATCCCAAAGAGCCGCTGCCGCAGTGGGTCGAGTTGGATTTCGGCCGTCCGGTGACATGCGACACGGTTCATGTCACGTTCCAGACCAAGGCCGATCGGGCCGTGGATTTCCGTCTGGAGGCGGCCGAGGGCGACCGATATAAGCCGCTGATCGCGGTGACCGGCAACGAGGACCGCCGCCGGGTCATCGGCTTCGAGCGGACCTCGACGCCGAAGCTGCGCCTGGTGGTCGAGAAGACCGCCGGCGAGATGGGCGTCTGCGAGATTCGGGTCTACGACGAACGGGGCGACGGCCGGGGAAGCGGTCTTCCCCAAGGGTCGCCAGGCACGGCCCGCGCGACGCGCACGCCGTGACCGATTCGCCGGTCTGGCGTGCGGCGGAGACTGCGGGTACGATGGAGTCGCGCCGGTTTGGGCCTTCGCGCTCGCCACGGCCCGCGGCGCGTGCCGAAGACCCTTTCGCCGAGGAGACGACCCATGCCGGGCCATGCTGTCGATCGTCGCGGTTTTCTCGGGCAACTGGGGATCGGGCCGCTCGGCGCGGCAATGGCCGCGGGCCTTGCCGTGCCCGGCCTGGCCGCCGAGCATCCCAAGCCCGAGGCGAAGTACGAGCCGATCTCCGACCGGAAGGTCCGCGTGGGGATCGTGGGTTACGGGGTGTGCCGGTTCGGGGCGGACTTCGGCTTTCAGGACCATCCGAACGTCGAGATCGTGGCCGTCAGCGATCTGATCCCCGACCGCCGCGAGGGCCTGATGAAGGCGTGCCGCTGCGGCAAGTCGTACGAGTCGCTCGAGGCGCTGGTGAAGGACCCGAAGATCGAGGCCGTGTTCGTGGCCACCGACGCTCCCAGCCATGCGCGGCACTGCATGGAAGTGCTCAAGCACGGCAAACACGTGATGACTGCCGTGCCCGCCACCTGGGGCTCGGTCGAAGACGGCGAGATGCTGCTGGAGACCGTCAAGCAGACCGGCTTGAAGTACATGATGGCCGAGACGAGCTGTTACCACGCGGCATGCCACGCGATGCGCATGGTGTATCGGGCGGGCGGCTTCGGCCGGGTCGTGTACTCCGAGGGCGAGTACTACCACTACCTGCCCAAACCGATCGACTCGTTCAACAACTGGCGCCTGGGCAGCCCACCCCTGTGGTATCCGACCCACTCGACGGCGTACTACGTGGGCGTGACGGGCAAGCGGTTCACCTCGGTCTCTTGCATCGGCTTTCGGGGCACGTTTCCTCCGTACCAGCCCGGCGCGAACAAGTACAACAACCGTTTTACCGACGAGATCGCGCTGTTCGAGACGAGCGAGGGCGGGGCCTCGCGCATGTCGATGTGCACGTCGGTGCCCGGCCGCGTCGAGGAAACCGGCCGCATCTATGGCGAGCGAGGCTGGATGGAGGGCACCCAGTACCACGGACTGCTCGCCCGTTTGCCC
This sequence comes from Thermoguttaceae bacterium, assembly GCA_024653385.1. Lineage (GTDB taxonomy): Bacteria > Planctomycetota > Planctomycetia > Pirellulales > Thermoguttaceae > JANLFZ01. The sequence continues at coordinate 5,337 of JANLFZ010000319.1, forward strand.
AACCTCGAACGGCCGCCGCTGCCCCCGGGGGTGCCGCCGGGCGGCCATGGCGGTTCGCACGGACAGCTCACCCACGAGTTCATCTCGGCGATCCTCCAGGATCGCCAGCCGCTGGTGAACATTTACGAGGCCCTGGCCATGACGATCCCTGGCATCATCGCCCATCGCTCGGCGCTGAAGGACGGCGAGACGATGAAGATCCCCCAGTTCGACCCGCCAACGTAGCTTTGTAACCGTTCACGAGAACAGTCCCCATGGTCGCGGCGAAGCCCGCGAGAATGGGGCGGTCTCTTTCGCGGCAAGGGGCTTGGTGGCCCGATCCCCGACACGGTTGCGACGCGGGGTCGCGCCGCGGCCTTGACCTGCGGGAGGATGCGATGCAACTCGACCCGATGCCCTTTTCCGCCTATGGCCTGGCGTCGTGCGTGCCCTCGCCGGTCAGCCGGATGATGGCCGCCTTTGCCGCCGATTTCCGCGACGAGGTCGATATCAACCTCGGCGTGGGTTACGTCAACGAGAACACCATTCCGCGCCAACGCATCGAAGAGGCCCTGCACGCCGTGCTGTCTGATCCGCGGAAGTATCGCCTTGCGCTGAACTACGGCGGGCCGGCCGGGTCGGCGAACCTGATCGAATCGCTACGCCGGTTCCACGCCGAGCGGCGCCTCGGCGGGCTGACCGACGAGGTACTGGCCCGCAACGAGATCATCATCGGCCCCAACGGCGCGACGAGCCTTCTCGAGGGGATCGCCCAGGTGATGGCGCCGGGCATCGTCGTCACCAGCGACCCGATGTATTACATCTACACGAATTATCTGGAGCGGATGGGGTTCGAGATCTGCGCCGTGCCCGAGGACCACGAAGGCATCGACACCGAGCGTCTCGAGGCCCGGCTGCGAACCCTGGGCCAGCGCCGCAGCGAGGTGCGGTTTTTCTACGTGGTCACGGTGGGCAATCCGACGTGCAGCATCCTGTCGAATGCCCGGCGGCGCAGGCTGGTCGAGATCGCGGCGCGGCTATCTTGCGAGCTGGGCCGCCAGGTGCCCGTGGTCCTCGACAAGGCGTACGAGGGCCTGATCCACGACCCGACGGCCGAGAAGCCGGAATCGGGGCTTCTCGGCGACGAGCTGGGGATCGTCTACGAGATCGGCACGCTGTCGAAGATCCTGGCTCCGGCCTTGCGCATCGGCTACCTCATGGGGCGCGCCGGCCCGCTCGTCCGGGCGCTGGTCCAAAAGACGAGCGACGCCGGGTTCAGCGCCCCGCTGATCACCCAGGAGGTGGCCAGCTATCTCTTGGATCACCACGTGGGCCCGCAGATCGACCGGGTCAACGCGGGCTATCGGGAGAAGGCGGCTGCCACGCGGCGATGGATCGAGGACCGGCTGGGGCCCGCGCTGGCCGAGTGCCGCGGGGGCCGGGCGGGGTTCTACTTCTACTTGACCTTCGGCGAGGTCCAAACGCACGAGCGGTCGGCGCTGTTCCGGTTTCTGTCGCGCACGACGCGCAGCCCCGCGATCGACGGCCACGCCGGCTCGAAGAAACCCCGCGTGGCGTATGTCCCCGGCGAGTTCTGCGTCCACCCGCGCGGCGACCTGGTCGAGCCCGGCCGCCGGCAGTTGCGGCTCTCGTACGGCTTCGAAGAGCTTGCGCGGATCGAACAGGCGATTGCGCTGGTGGCCGAGGCCGCCGCTTGGGCAGCACGGCAGCCGAACTGAAGCCGCGCCGGGGCGCCCTCAGGGCCTGTAAGACTATAAGTTGGGCAATCTTATGGAACCCAAGGAAGCGAAGCGCCCGTGGGTTCC
>JANLFZ010000320.1:0-1758 GCA_024653385.1 Thermoguttaceae bacterium
CACCACCCCGACGCGCCAGCGAGGGCGGCGCAACCAGGGCCCTCGCTGGCGCTTCGGGTTGGTATCGGGCCGTGCCTACGCGCTGGCCGGAGCCGCGACGTAGCCCGTGCGGCGGACTATTGCTCGCTCATCTCCGGATCGACGAACGTCGGCAACGGGTGCGGCCCGGAAGCGGTCACCGGACTGCCCCCGGGGCGCCAGCCGTTGTCCCAGACCTTGGCGCTGTCGGGGGTCATCAGGTGTTGGAAGGTCAGATAGTCGATGCGCTCGTTGAGGAACTGCTGGTGGCCATCGCAGTAACTGACCATGACGCCGCCGATGTGGTTGCTCGACGGCCGAGGGTAGACCGTGCCCGAGTCCTTGTCGACGTTGATCTTGAAACCCACCGGCGTGGGATCGATGCCCGGTCCGGGGGCCGGCGTGCCCGGTGCTCCGGCGGCCCCGGCCGCCAGCCACACCCAGTTCATGCCGAAATCGGTCTCGGCCGACGCCCGCACCGCGTACCACGCATCCGGCAAGCCGCCGATCTGAACGTTCTCGGACAAGAGCAGCGTCTGCGCCGCGCCGTCGCGAATCTCGGAGGATCGCATGACCGGATTGACCACGGTCGTTGCGTAGCGGTCGTCCCTCACCCCGGGAAGGTAGCGGAAGACGCCGTTGGCCGGATAGTCGGGCACGGGCGAGGTGCTGGTGTCGGTGTTGTCGGGCATGCCGCAGTTGCCCACGTAGCTGAGCATCTTGCCTTTCAGATCGCTCGGGCAGACGAACTGCGGCACGACCACGCCCGCGAAGGCCGCCACGTTGCCCCTGCGCGCATCTTCCCAAAGGTCGGATCGGCCGATCTCGTTGAGCAACACCACGGGCCAGGCGAACTTGTAGGTGGCAAATGAATTGACATAACCTGGCAGGCGTTGCTTGGCCGTCTCGTAGAGCTGCACGCCCAGGGCCAACTCGTGCTGGTTGTTCATGCACTGCGCCTGGCGGGCCCGCTCTCGCGCGTTGAGCACTGCCGGTAACAACAGTCCGGCGAGGATCCCGATGATGGCCACGACGACCAACAACTCGACAAGGGTAAACCCCCGGCGATACCGCTTGGCCATGACGACACCTTGCTATGGTAAGCCACGCATGCCCTTACGCCCTATTCTTTCAGAAAACCGGCGAAAACGCCAGTGCCAGCCTTAGAAAACCGCCCATCCATACCAACCCGACGCGCCGGCGAGGGGCCCCGTGGACTCATTCGACGCCCCCGCCCACTCATACTAACCCGACGCGCCAGCGAGGGCCCCGTTCTCTCGCCCGACGCCCCCGCCCGCTTATACTAGCCCGACGCGCCAGCGAGGGCCGCCGTACGGGCACCCGACGCATCGGCGGCGGGGGCGCCTTCCTCCCTCGCTGGCGCGTCGGGTTAGTACGGATGATCCCTCGCTGGCGCGTCGGGTTAGTATACCACCCGACGGTGGTATTTGTTAGTGATTCCCCCCAAGAGAGGAGTCGCCTAGGGAACGGGGAAAGACGATTCTTCCGGGGAAACCCTGGATTTTGCGGACCGGTTTTGCGAGAATAGATGCGGAAGGGCTGAGTCTAGTTGTTCCCCAAGTCGAGGGCGTGCAACCAAGGGCTAGTGCGCCGGCGGTCTGGGGTTCGAGGGAGGATTGGCATGTTACGCCGCAGACGAGGGTTCACGCTCGTGGAACTGCTGGTGGTGATCACCATCATCGGCATGTTGATGGCCCTGTTGTTGCCCGCCGTGCAGAA
>JANLFZ010000320.1:1768-4470 GCA_024653385.1 Thermoguttaceae bacterium
GCAGTACGCCCGCGAGTCGGCACGGCGCACCCAGTGCATGAACAACCAGTACCAGTTCACCAAGGCGGCGCAGAGTTTCGAGGCGCAGTTCCACTACTTCCCGCCGTACGCGAAGACCCTGTTCATCAAGACCGGGCAGATCGACGATGCGACCACGCAGACGCACGTCAACGCGAGTTGGGTTGTGTTGTTGCTGCCGCACATGGAACGCCGCGATGTGTACGATCTGTGGATCGACCAGAACGTCGGGTATCGTTATCGCCTGAATCTGGCGTTCACGACCTGCCCGAGCAATCCGCCCGACGTCGATCCGCAAAACCCGACGCCTCTGGCGTACGTGGTGAACACGGGCATTCGCGACGGCACCGAAGTGCTTCCCCGGCCGGCCACGGGGCCCATTTTGGACAGCACGCGCACGGGCATTTGCTTCAACCACCAGGCGAATTCGACCGGGGTGAACATGGCCAAGGTGTCGGCCGACTGGTTGACGCAGCGCGATGGGTCGTCCAACACGCTGTTCCTCTCGGAGAACGTCCACGCCACGCGCTGGGTGCCGGAGACCGCGGGGACCTTCAGTCCGGACGCCACTACCACGTGGAAGCTGCGGCGCGAGGTGGTCGAGGCCGACGTGGGCATGATCTGGGACGGCCGCCGCGACCAGACCCCGCCCGATCCCCGGCACGCCATCAACGGCGACCTGAACTACGTTCAGAATCCGGAAGCGCCCGATTTCAACTACGCGCGGCCTTCGTCGCGCCATCCCGGCGGCGCCAATGCCACGTTCGCGGACGGGCACCAGATGTTCCTCCGCCAGGACATGGACTACGAGGTCTACCGGCAGATCATGACGCCCGACGGAAGGAATGCCGGGTTGACCTCGGTGTTCAACCCCGACAGCCTATAGGATCGGCTCGGGCAGGCGCTTTAGGCCGCTCCCAGCAACCGTCTCGCCACGGCGGCGATCGATTGGTCATCGCCGGCAAAGGCCCAGACCTGCGAGAGGTCGTCGCTTCGCGCCGGATCGGGCGGGGCGCCCAGGGCCGGCGCGTGGTATTCCAGCTCGCAGAAGCTGCCGAACTCCGGTTCGTCGACACGGCAGATCTGGAAGCCGTAGCCGAGATCGTCGGGATCGTGTTTTTGCACGTCGACGTACTCGCCCGACGGGTTCACGAAGAAGTTCCGCACCACCAGCGACCATTGGCCGCCGCGCTCCCATAGGTATCCGGCCCGCCCGCAGACCGCCGCGGCCCGCAGGGCGATCTTGTGCGACCCGGGGAAATCGACCCGCACGCGAAGCAGGCGGTCTTCGATGCGCACGCTGGCGGGCGGCATCCGGCCGAAGCACGTTTGCGGGGCGACCGGCGCGTACCAGGGCACGAGCATCTCGCCACCCGGCGGAAGCTGCACCAGGTTCCAAATGCCCAGGGCAGGCGTCTCGGCCGGGCTGCCCAGGAACTCCAGGGTGGTCCGCTGCGTGTAGCCCGCATAGCGGATGCCCGAAAGCGGTCCGGCAAGGTCGCGCTCGTGGCGCAGCGGATGGGCCGCCGGGCCAAGCCACTTGGTCAAGCGGAGTTCGACGTCGCGGTTCGGCCGCGCAAGGTGCAGCGTCAATCGCCGCGAAAGCTCGATGCCGCCACCGGCGCGCCGCACCGCGTACGGGCTCATGTCCAGGGCCCGCGGCTGGACGTAGCGGTCGGCCTTGGCATCCGGGAAGAACACATCGAGTTCCGGGGCCAACCAGGTGCGGTCGCCGCCGGTGTTGTGCCAGCCGGGCCCGGTAAACAGGGCGCGGGCGGTACCGGCCTCTTGAAGCAACGGGTTGGCCCAGAAGAAGCTGTCGTCGCGGTCGGGCGCGGCCAGGGCCAAGACCCGGGCCCCGTAAGGCAGCACCAACAGGCGGCTTCCGTCGGGCGACTGGTACGTTTCGATCGCCTGCCCGGCCTCGCCGAGCGCACGAGCCAACACGCTGAACATGGCAAGGAACCTCCGTCGGTCGATTCGCCCGATCGTACCACGGCGACGACCGGCGGGGAACCGAGGCGGCCCTGGCCGTCGGCCCCGGCCTTCAATACGCGCCGCGGCCGGTCAGCACGACCCACGGAGTTTTTGCCAGGAGCTTCATGTCCACCGCGAGGCTTTGGTGGCGCACGTACCACAGGTCCATCCGCACCCAGTCCTCGAACCCCACCTCGGATCGGCCGCTGACTTGCCACAGACACGTCAACCCCGGTTTGACGGAGAGGCGGCGGCGTTGCCACGGTCGGTAGCGGGCGACCTCGGCGGGAACCGGGGGCCGCGGGCCGACCAGCGACATGTCGCCCTTGAGCACGTTGAACAGCTGCGGCATCTCGTCGATGCTCGTCTTGCGCAGGATGCGCCCGAGTCGCGTGATTCGCGGATCTCGCCGGTTTTTGAAGATCGGCCCGTCCTTCTCGTTGACGACCTCGTGCTGACGCGAGGCGGCATCGAGCGTCATGGTGCGGAACTTGTACAGCATGAAAGGACGTCCGCCCAATCCCAGCCGCACCTGGCGGAACACCGGCTTGCCCCGCGTGGTCACCCACAGCGCCACGTAGGTCGCCAACAGCACGGGCCAGAGAACGGCCAACAGCGCGATCGCGCCGACGATGTCCACAAGCCGCTTGGCGCACCGGTACGCGGCCGACGGGTTGCCCTCTTCGGCGACGAACGCCTCGCCCGCG
>JANLFZ010000320.1:4480-7120 GCA_024653385.1 Thermoguttaceae bacterium
CAGACGCCGGCGGCGCACGGCGGAACCGGCGACCGGGCCGCGGCGCTGCTGGGGCCAACGGGAAACCCGTCCCGGGGAACGCCATCGGGCCCGGCGGCATGGTCGAGGCAGACAACGGCGAGGCGAAGGTGATTTGCATGGTGTCGTGCGAGGAAAACAAGGAGGATTTGCCGGGGCGATCGATCGGCAGTCTTAACGCCGGTGGCAACGGTTGCTGAGCTGCTTCAGGGCTGCCTTGAAGGGCGTTGCTTCCCGGTACCCATTGGTGTTCCCGTTGACCCGGCAGGCGCCGCGCGTCTCCGTGACGGCCGGGGCCGAAGGCACCGTGAGGAACACGACGCCGAACCCCATGACCAGGCCCCCGGCCAGACCGGCCAGCACGATGGCCACCGGGCCGGGGCCGACCGGCCTAGCGCCGGCGTCCGGGACGTCGAGGCGCGTGATGAGGTTCGCCGCGCGGGCGGTGGCTTGGCTCGCCCTGGCGTCGGCCAGGCGCTGCACTGCACGCTCGAGCAGTTCGCTCCGCTTGCGCGTCTCGGCGACCTCGTTCGCATACGGTGCCCGAATCGCGGCCAACCGGTTGAGCTGGCCCGTGATGCCGGCCAGTTGCGCCTCGAGCATCGCAACGCGCTTCCGGTTCATGCGGAGGTCGGCCTGGACGCCGGCGATGGCGCTGTCCAGCTCCTCGGACAGGCGCCGGTCGATTTCCGCCTGGGAGGTCCGGGCGGCGATCACCAGGGGGTGTTCCTCCGACATCCGCCCCTGGAGCTGGGCCGTGCCGAGCTGCGCGTCGATCAGACCGTCCTTGAGCCTCTTCAAAGCCGGCTGCGACTCGAGCAGCGGCTGGGGCATGGCCACGAGACGGCCCGGGGTGGCGCGGGCCTCGCTCAGTAGCGCCAGAAGCTCTTCGTTCGACTTCAAGGCGGCCTGGGCCTGGCGCAACTCGTTGCGGATCTCGGTCGCGCTGCGCCGCAGGGCACTTTCGCCCGAGTTCGACTCGCACAAGAGCCGCAGTTCGGCCAGATCGCTTCCCACGTCGGTTTCGATTTGCGCCAAGCGATGGGTCGCCTCGCGCAGGTCGGCCGAGGCCAGATGGACGGCCTTCTCCAACTCATCGACCATGCTCTTGGCCCGGGCGTCGCGGAGCGACTGGTATTCGGACTCCAAGCGGGCACACAGCGCCGAGGCGAGGGCCAACGCGCGGCCGCGGTCGCGGTCGCGGACCTTGACGTAGAAGACCTCGGTCTTGCCGAACTCGGCCCCCTTCGGCGGCACCAGCTTGACCGCCTCGCGCAACTCGGCGACCTCGTCGGGCGTGGGCCAGCACTGGCCGCGGTATCCGGACGGAGGTCCCACTTCCTCGAGCGTCCCCGAAAGCACGCGGGGGCTTCGCGCCAACTCCAGCAGCGTTTCTTGGACGGTCTTCATTTGCTCGGGTTGGCCGAACTTGCCGACCGCCTCTTCGGTGCCGGCCGCCTCGTTCCTCAGCACCAGGGCCTGCGACGCCTCCCAGACGCCGGGCCGCACCACCGCATAGAGCGCGGCCAGCGCGGTGACGATTACCGCGGGCACGATCCAGCGGCGACGGTACGAAGCGAGCAATGCGAGAACCTCGCGGGGGCTGGAAACCGTCGGCGAAAGTGGATTCATCGAGTCGGGCCTTCAAGTCGGTGGCAACAAAATCTGGCAAGCCCGTCCGCAGCCGTCGGACAAGACGCATCAGGTTGCCGGGAACAGAGAGCAAAGCGGGTGCCGGGCGCGGCCTGGAGCCGATGGTCCGCCGGCGGCCGTTGCGCAAGACTTGTGCGGCAAACTGCTTCGGTCGGCGCGCCCGCAACGGTGCCCCGCTTGGCCGCCCCTGCGGATCGTCGGCATCGTGTTGCCTCGCGGCAACCCACGTTGCCCGGCGTCAACAGCGAGGCGCGGTCTACTTGAGGGGGGCCGGACGATCCCCGGCAAGGTCCGCCCGACGCGCCGGTGCGGCGCGCCCAACCCGGGGCAATTCCCACTTGCATCGCGCCGGCCGTGACCAAGAGTTGAGGTGACCTTTGCACGACCGCGCGAAGGACATGGGTTTTCTGGCCGACGCCATCGGACGTTTCCTGCATTTGCCGCGAGCACTCGCCATGAGCCGATCGGGGCCCTCCCGCGAACTGCAAGTCGTGCGCTATTCCGATTGGGCCACCCTTGCGCCGCTGGCTGCCGAATGGGACCGGCTGTCGGGCGGCATCCCGTTCCGAAGCTGGGCGTGGCAATCGTGCTGGTGGCGACACTATGGCGGCGAGGCGGCTGGAAACGGCGCGTCGTCCCTCTATGTCCTGGGCGCGTTTAACCCATCGGGCCGACTGGTGGGATTGGCCCCGTGGCATCGCGCGCGCAGCCTGGCGCGCGGCCGAGTGCTGCGGTTTCTCGGTTCGGGCGAGGTCTGTTCCGAGTACCTGTCGCTCTTGTGCGAGCCGGGCTGGGAAGAGCCGGTCGCCGACGCCGTGGCCCAATGGCTGACCGAGGCTGCCGGCCGCGACCGGGTGCCCGGTTTGCGCTGCGACCGGTGGGACCTGTTGGAGCTGACCGCGGTGGACCGCGACGACCGCGCAATGGCGCGGCTTGCGGCCCACCTGGAGAACCTCGGGAACGTGGTCC
>JANLFZ010000321.1:0-6437 GCA_024653385.1 Thermoguttaceae bacterium
CTCGCCAACAGGCGGGCCGGCGCCGTAGTCCGTTGGCCGTCCGTGTGGGTCGGGTACCTCGTTGCGCGGACCCGGGGCCCGTGGGCCGCCCGGCTATTCGAAGACCAGATACCCCAATCCCTCGGGCACCAAGTTCACTGCCGCCGGGCGGTTCCACGCCTGGAAACCCGTTCCCGGCACCACGCGTTGAATGCCAACGGACCAGACGGTTCCCTTTTCCGGTGCGCGGCCGCCGAGTTGGCTGAAGGGGATGGCTGCCTCGGCGGTCCATGCCTGATCGTCCGTGCCGGCCGCAACGAACCACGAGGGGTCCCAGGATGGGTCGCCCCAGCAATCCTCGGCGGTCCAGCCCCGGCTGTCGATGACCAAGCGATACCAGGTCGCATGGTCGCGGTCCAGATCGACGATCAGCTCGACTCGATCCCGGGCCGAGAGGTCGCCATCGCGCGGGCGCGGTCCGGATGTCGCTTCGTAGGACGTATCCGGGGCGCGGCCGGCTCGAATCGCGACGTACAGAAACTGGTCGTCATGGGCCAAAAGGACGGTGGCGGGCCAGGTGGCGTCGTCCTCGATATCGCTGTGGAGGTCGGCCGCAACGGCCGCCTTCCACGCGGCGTCGTCGAGCCGGCCATCCAAACGCGGGCGCGACGGGACTTGCGCGCAGCGAAGCGTGGGCTTCGGCGGCGTACCCCGGGGATCGGCCAACCACGCCTCGCCCTGCGCACAGGCCCACCAGGCATCGCGCACGCCGCCGCGCCGAATGGCGGCATACAAGGGTTCGGCCTGGCGCGGGCCGAGGCGCTGCCGCTCGACCGATGCCAGCGCGAATGCAACGTGCGGCTGGGCGAACAGATCGGGCCGGGTCTGTTTCAAACGCGTTCCCCACATCGCGGCGCGCTGGAGCCGGGCAGCCCGGTCGATGCGCGGCGCGGCCACCGGAAACGTCGACGCCTGGCGCACCGCGCCCGGCTCGTCGGCAGTCCGCGCCGCCGCCTCGCCGCTGGCGTAGTACGCGACCAGCCATGCCATCGCGGCCGGTGTGGCGGGGTGATCCGGAAGGCGGTCCGCCAAAACGGCGTGAATCTCCGCCGCGGCGTCCCATCGACCCGTCTCCACGTAGCGTTGGGCGAGTTGGTACAGCAGGTCCCCGGCCGAGTCCGGATCGAGCCCCCGGAGCAAGTCCTCGATCTGGGCCAATAGTCCCGCGGCGGCACGGGGATCACGCTCGGTGCGCTCGAAGATCGCCTCGACCGCGCGGCGCTTCTGCGCCAGCCGCCGAACGCGGTCGAGGGTCTCGACCGACGCGTCGGGCAGCGCCCGCCGCGCCTCGCTGCCGGGCGGCAAGGCCAATCCGGCCAACACGTCGCGGCCACTTGACGACCCCGGCGTCTGGTCGAATACCACCTCGAACGCCGTCGACTGCGGATCGGGTTGGAACCTGTCGCGGATCAGGGCCCGGGCGTCGTCGGCTAGATCGCCTACCGACCGGCCAAGACGATCGGCCAACTGGCTTGCGGTGACCACGGTGCCGCCGTGCGTCCCCGAGGGAAGCACGGCGCAGACGCGGCGTACCTGCCAGGGCGCTAGTCCCGCGTCTTGGCTCATCTGCGGATACGCCGCCGGATCGGCGGCGTGCGCGACCGCCTCGAGCACGGCTTGGTTCAGTAGCGACATCTCGGGCCGGTCCGGAGCGGCCGCGGCGTCGCGAAGGACGATCACCTCGGGGCGCCACGTGCGGATCTGCCGCACCAGATGGCGGCCGAGTTCGTCTCGACCGGCTCCCTCGTGAAAAGCATCCCAGAGGGCCAGCGTCTTGGCCGGGCTCAAGGACAGGCCGGGCTGCCGAAGCGGAAACTGCCACGCCGTGTGCGCCGCACATGCCCCAACGCGAAGCACCGCGTCGTGGATGCGCTGGGCCAAGGGAACCTCGTCGCGCGGGGGCGACTCCAAATCGCGGCGATAAAGCACCTCGACCGCGGTCAAGTAGCCCTCGTTTCCCGAATATCGAGCGAGCCATTCGAAGGGCACGTCGTCGGGCTCGGCAAAGAGGCCGAGGATCGCGGCGCGGGTGCCGCCCGCGCGCTGCCGGGTCCACGTCTGCCCGCCATCCGCGGTCGCCAGGATGGTGCCCAAGGCCCCCACGGCCCAGCCGCATTGCTCGTCGGCAAACCGGATCGCGCAAATGGGCAAGTTCTGGCCCGTGGCCGCCGCGTACCAGGTGTGCCCGGCGTCGGGCGAATGAAAGATCCGGGTGCCCGGCCGGCCGGCGATCCAGCACTTCGGGCCGCGAACGTCCAAGGCGTGGAAATCGAACTGGGTGGTAACCATCTCGGGCAGCCGTCGCGGGGGTGGCTGCCAGGTGGCGCCGTGATCGTGGGTCAATAGGACCAGTCCGCCTTGGCCCACCAGCCAGCCCGGGTGTCGTGCCGAGAGCCTGATTTGAGTGATTCCGCGAAGGCCCGTCTCGGGCGGTTCGGCAGGCTCGATCCGGTTGTTCCGGAGCGTTGCCAGAAGACCGCGGCCCGCCAGCGAGCCGATCTGCCCAGGGAGACAATCGCCGGCCAACAGGCCGAAGGCCCTCGCGCGCACCTCGCTTGGGCCGTTCGGGACCGATCCGGCGTCCCCTCGGGCGGACCACTCGGCCGACGCAGGGTTCCAGCTCGCGCCGCCCGTTTCGGTAAACAACAGGCCCAACGGGTACAGGGCCGAAGCGTGGCCGATCGCCCAGCCGCTTCGCGCGCTAAAGAACCTCGCCCGTTTCAGGTACGGCAGTGCCAGCTTGGACTCGCAAACCCAGTGTTGGCCGCCATCCTGCGTGCGCAAGAGCACGCCGCTGCCGGTGTGCAGGTACGGCTGTGAAAAACCACCAACGGCCCAGCCGACCTGGGGGCTGACAAACCAGACCGATTCGAGCCGACACGATACGCTGGAACGCTGTGGCACCCAGTTGCGGCCGCCGTCTTCGGTGTGCCAGATGACTCCTCGATCGCCTACCGCCCAACCCTGCTGGGAATCGCAGAAGAAGACGTCGTTCAAGCCCGCATCCGCACGAAACGGCTCGGAGGCCCAAGGTTCCAACCTGGGCACGGTGGGCTCGGGCTTGGGTCGGACCTCGGAGGGGCCTTCCGCCATGGCGGCCGAGAGGCTTACCGCGAAGGCCACCGCACCGTGGACCACTATCCAATGCGGGAGGCGCGTCGTCGTTGCCATCTCGCGTGCCCTCCTGGCTTGTTACGACTTCCCAAACACCGTGACATTGTAACGCCACGTCGCTCAAACACCCTAGCCCGGATTGCCGTTCTCATCGATGTTCCACCCAGCTACCCTCGATAGGCCGGCGAAGCAAGTAGCAGGTGACCAGAACGCTGGCGCGAGTTCGATGGGCGACACCAATGTCCGCACCGCCTGGGAACCGGCTTGGCGTGGATCCGCTGCGTGGTCGACCGAACCTCTGGGATCGACGAGAAGTCTATCCCTTATGGTCGCGGAAACTCGCGTCGGTATTGACCTTGCGAGATCCCCCATTTACCGGGGTTTCGAAGCGAGTTATCGAATGTCTTGGCCGATACTCGACAACTGGTGGCGGCGCTTTGGCACGACGGTCAGGTGGCCGACGAATTGGACATTCTCTCCAGGTCTCCCATTGTCCCAACTTCATATTCCTCGGGGGGATCCGACGACGGATGCTTGACGACTCGTTATAATGGTTAGCCAAGTTTGGATGTGGAGACGGATTGCTCCGCGGCGCGTAATGTAAGGACTTTGGGAAGAATGGCCTCAGCGACTGAACGAAACCGTGGAGACACCGGGTGCGATTCAGCTATACCCTCCGAGCGGGTTTCTGAGCCTGGACCATCGGATGGGCGTCAGAATGCCGAAGATCGAGAAGGACGGATACGCGCCGTGCTCGGCCTGCGCGCGAGATCTCCCCTTCCAGAGGCAGACGAGTCCACGCTGCTGAGGTATTATCAATATTTGGCCACGCGTTTGGCCTTGCCGTTCAAGGCGCGGCACTGCCCTGAGGCAGAGCCCGGGGAACGGGTGGTCACGGTAGTCGCCATACTCGATCCCCGGGAGTGGGACCGAGGCACGCATCTGGGGCTGCTTTGCGCGGTACGGTTGGGCGGCGTGGAGTCGATTGCTCCGCTCTTCGAGTTGGAGGTGGGCGACGACCACCCCAACTTCCAGCTTCTTGAGGACTATTGGTACTGGTTCTGGAACTGGCGCAACCGGACCAGGGACCGCTGGGTCTTGTGATCCTCGACCGCTTGCTTGCCGCGGGCCACTATGCTTGTGCCACCCGGGCCGCGACTTTAGACTGCTGGCGGGGTTTGCGGGGTCGGGTCTCTTGAACGACCCGGTATCTGCGACACCCGTTCAACCCTCCGGGGACCATGCAGGAGAGACTACCCATGCTCTGGACGCGTCGCGGTTTCTTGAAGGCTTCGGCCGCCGTTGCGGTGGGACTTGGGAGCCAACGCGGTATTCACGCCGGGGAGAGTCTGCCGCCGGTGCGGGCCATTACTGGCGGCCCCAAGTTCCATTGGTTCGCTTACTACGACAAGCTCCAGTTCGATGCCACGGGCCGTTACGCGCTAGGCATGGAGGTGGAATTCGAGCGCCGTTCGCCGGACCCCTCGGACACCATCAAGATCGGCATGATCGACCTGGCCGATGGCGATCGGTGGATCGAACTGGGCCGGTCGAGGGCCTGGTGTTGGCAGCAAGGATGCATGCTCCAGTGGCGACCCGGCTCGGCCGACGAGGTCCTTTTTAACGACCGCGAAGGGGACCGCTTCGTGTGCCGGATCCTCAACGTGAAGACTCGAAAGCTCCGGACCTTGCCGCATCCGATCTACGCGGTCAGCCCCGATGGCCGATGGGCCGTGGCCACGGACTTCCGCCGCCTGGCCGACACGCGGCCGGGTTACGGCTACAAGGGGATTGCGGATCCGAATCGCGACGTGCTCGCCCCGCGAGACTCGGGCATCTGGCGCGTGGACCTGGAAAGCGGGCGACAAGACCTGCTCATCAGTCTGGCCGAGGTCGCCAAGATCCCGTTCCCCGGCCGGGACATAAGCCGAGCCAAGCACTGGTTCAATCATCTGCTGGTCAATCCCGACGGCACGCGCTTCGAGTTCCTGCATCGGTTCAAGGACCCCGGCGCCACCTCGCATGTCACCCGAATGTTCACCGCCGCGCCCGATGGATCGGACTTGCGCATCATCGACACCAACGGGCTAACGTCCCATTTCATTTGGCGCGATCCCCACCACATTCTCGCCTGGTCCAAGCAGGCCAAGCCGGGGTTCTACGTGTTCGAAGACAAGCAAGGGGGAAAGGTCGAGCTGGTCGGGCCGGCCATGCCGACTGGCGATGGGCATTGCAGCTACCTGCCCGGAAACCAGTGGGTGCTCTGCGACAGCTATCCCGATCGGAACCGAAACCAGCATCTCTACCTGTACCACATACCCACCGACCGAGTCGTATCGCTGGGGCATTTCCAATCACCGAGAGAGTACACGGGCGAATGGCGCTGCGACCTGCATCCGAGGCTCAGTCGGGACGGCCGATTCGTGACCATCGACTCGCCCCACTGGGGTGGCCGCCAGATCTATCTGGTCGACCTCCATGCGATCATCCAAGGGTAGCCGTTCGCTGTAACCGTACACAGGCTGGGGACTGGCACGTTTTGCGGCCGTTGCGGGCCGAATAACGTGCCTCTCCCCTTGACGCCCGCTGGCCAGCCATAGGACGGGAGGTGCTCGATGCACGCCGGGGTTTTCATCCGCGCGGTTTCGATCCTTGGTGTTGCACTTTGGGCCGGCGTGCTTGCCGCGGCCGGAGCGGTCGCGCAGGTCGGCGACGTCCGAGCCCGGCACGCGGCGGGCCAGACCTTCATCACCTGGGCCGAGGTCGACGCTCCGACGTTCGCGGAGCCGGTCTCGGTGGCCGAGGTGCGCAAGGCCCGGCGCGAGTTGACCGACAAACGAAAGACCCTTTACCGCATCTACCGCAGCGACCGACCCATCGCGTCGGTCGAAGGCATGATGCCCGTCGGCGAGGCAGGGCCGCTTAGCGGCTGGAACCTCGACTACTACGGAGGCGACGACCGGCCCGAGCACAAGGCATTTCGCTATGGGATCGCCGAGGGCGAGCCGCCGCTGGCGCAGCGGGTCGGGCTGTGCGTGCTCAACCCGGCCCAGGCCGGCGAGTCGTTCTACGCGGTAACCGTGTCGATCGACGGCAAGGAGAACCGGGCAATCGGTCCGGGTAGCGCAACGCAACGCGCGGTCCGCGAGTCGGTCGGCCAGGGCGTGCCGGTGCTTCAGCGCGTGGAACGTCCGAAGGAGTTCATGTACGTCGCGAAGCCCACGCTGTACTACTTCGTGCGGTGGGAGTCGCCGCCGAACTGCGCGGTCGCGGGCAAACCGTTC
>JANLFZ010000321.1:6447-6824 GCA_024653385.1 Thermoguttaceae bacterium
CCACGAGCAGTACTTTGCCGGCCCACGCGACAAGGAACGCTGGCAACAAGGGGTGGTTCGGCCCTACTCGCAACAGCGGATGCTCTCGTTCCTCGACTGGGCCGCGACTCGGTGGGACCTCGATCTCAAGCGCACCTACGTGGCGGGCAGCTCGATGGGCGGCTCCGGCGCGCCGATGCTGGCCATCCGCTACCCCGAACGGATCGCTTGGGCGGTCTCGTGGGTCGGGGTGCACGTGCCCGAGAAGTCGCCCCAGTTCAAGGGCTCGTACGCCAATGTCTACGGCGAGCCGGAGTGGAAGGTGAAGTTCGAAAACGGCACGCCGGTCTGGGACCACTATAGCGATGTCTGGTATCTGCGCCGGTATCCCGAGAAGG
>JANLFZ010000321.1:6834-7111 GCA_024653385.1 Thermoguttaceae bacterium
CAACGGCAAGAACGACGGAGCGATCGGCTGGCCCCAGGCGGTCGAGTTCTACCAGGCGCTTCAAGAAACCCGCCGCCCGCACCTGTTCGTGTGGGGTCAGGCCGGGCACGGGCAGCGGGCACGCATGCCGGTAACGCTCGAGGAGCGCGTGATGCCGATCGACCTCCGCACCGACCAGACCCTGCCGGCCTTCACCCGGTGCAGCCTCGACGACCGGCCCGGCAACGGCGCCGCGGCCGACGGCGACGCCGAGGGCCAGGTCAACCTGTACCTCTTC
>JANLFZ010000322.1 GCA_024653385.1 Thermoguttaceae bacterium
AACGGTTGCCATCGCGCCAATACGAGAGCAAGGGCGCTTGCGCTTCCTTGCTCTCATGTTTGCCCAACTTATTGTTTTACAGGCCCCTAGGGCCCCAAGCCGCGCCAGATCTTGCCGACCCGTTGTTCGAGCGGATCGGCGGCTTTTTCATATCCGTCGAGCACCTTCACGAGCCCCTCGCAAAGCCGGGCCGCCGCGGTGAAATACGAGCGGTCGGCAGCGAACTGCGAGGGCTCGGGCAGGCGGTTGAGCTTGCCCTCGGCCAGCAGCTTCAGGCGCTGGTAGGCGACGTCGGCCGAGAGGACGGCCAGCCGGGCGTGGGCGGCCTCGTAGCGGTCGGCCAGTTCCGCCCCCACCATCCGTTCGTAGAACGCGCGAAGCTTCCCCACCCGGGCGTCCAGAGCCGCAATCTCCGGCGGCAAGTCGGCTTTCTGCGTGGCGATCGGCTTGCCGTCGGCATACAGGCAGAGCGTACCGTCGTCGGCGACGGTCCCCGCCACGTGGACCCATTGATCCACACCGGTCCCGGTGGCGGCCTGGGGCGTGCCCCACTCGACGATCATGCGCAGCGAGTTGCCCGGGAAGATATCCAGCATGTACCCGTTCGCCGTGCCCGCGCGGCACTTGTCGATGATCCGCCCCCCCGTGGCCGGCAGCGTGCCCGGGCGAATCCACGCCTCGAGCGTCGCGTTGCGGGCCAGTTGCAACCGGGGATCCTGGGCGATTTCCAGATATCCCTTGCCGCCAAGGCGGATGGCCTTGCCGCCGGGCGCGTCGACCACCTGGAACTCGCCCATCGCCCGGGCCGGAAGGTGATCGCCCAGCGCGTTCGGAAAGACGGTCTGCTTGAGGTTGTCCTGGCGCGAGACGTCGAACTTCCAGTCGGCCACCAAGGCCGGGTCGCGTTCCAGATTGCCGGGCTGGCGGCGGGCCAGCGCGGCGATCTCGTCGGGCTTGAGGGTCCGGGTGTAGATCCGCACCCGGCCGATCTCGCCCACGAAACGGTTCTGCCCGTTGCTGTCGGCCCCGATGCGCAGGGGCAACTCGTTCGGCGAGATGATGGGAAACAGGTCGGCCCGGAGCGCCCTAGCATCCACGGGCCGGACCGGCGGCAACGACCGGTCGGTCTTGGGCGGCTCCAGCGGCTTGGCCGCCGCCTGACCCAACACGATCTGCACCTCGGCCACTTCGGGCGTCTGGTCGAAGGGCAAGGTGACGGTGTTCGCGTCGAACGACCGCCACGGACGGCCGTTGACCGCCACGCCCGTGACCGGCCCGCTACCGACCGTCGCCAAGAACACCCGCTTCGTGCCGAAACGGATCGGGAATCGCTGCTGGAGTTCGACGATGCGCGGCGGAATGTGGGGCACGATCACCAGCTCGTCGGCCAGGTACAGGTACTCGAACAAGCCGCGAAGGAACCCCGCCGGCACGCCCCAAGTATCGTACACGCAATTGATCGGCTCGTTGGGCTGGTACACGTCGCCGCCGAAGGCGACCAGGGGGTTGTCGGTGCGGAACCGGCGGTAGTAGTCGAGGATCTTCTTCATCGACTTGCGCGCGTCGTCGTGTTTCCCCAGGCGGTAGTAGGCCACCAGCGCCCGGGCCTCGCAGGTCGACCAGTGCCCGCCGTTGACCCAGCGGCCGTATTCCCACAGCCCGTGGGGCAGCTCGTACATGTCGTCGAGCGACGGGGCATTGGTGATGATCAGGTCGTTGCGGCGCAGCTCCCAAATCGAGGCGATCTTGCGGTAGATCTTTTGCGATTGTTCGTCGTCGGCCACGCGGAAGCAGATCGCGTCGTGGTTGCAGACCGCCTCGAAGTACCCGTGCTTCTTCGCCCCGTGCACGCCGTGCTTCGTGCCGTCGGGGTCGAGCGATTTGATGAAGTAGCCCTCGTCGGTCACAAGCTGCGGGAGCCCCTTGCGGGCCTGGTCGCGGCGGGTCATGTAGAGCACGACTTTTTCCGACGCCCCGGCCATTTTCTCCAACTCGATGAGCCGGTCGAGGGCCGCGATGTACGTGATCGAAAGCCCGGCCAGGTACGCCTTGTCGTAGGTGCCGTCGGGCTTCTTCCAGCCCGCATAGCTGGGAGCCAGAAGGTTGCCCGCCGGGCCGGCCAGAAAGAGATTCGTCTTGGGGTCGCGCCGCGACTCGATGAACTCGGCCGATCGTTCGAGCTTGGGCAGGTAGCGGGCCAGGGCCTTGGGATCGCGCTGGATGAGCAAGGCCTCGGCCTGGAGCACGATGCCGGCGGCGGTGAACTCCATGCCCCAGTCGTGGATGTCCACGCGCCCGTCGCCCTGCTTGTAGACGATCCAATTCGGGGCGGCGGCGTCGCAGAGACACCCGTCGGGCGCGACCCAGCCGCGCTCGCCGGCCCGCTTGCCGTCGCCCATCTGGTTGAACCACAAGTCCTGCGAGTTCTGGACGAACGTGACCCACGGCTCTTCCCAGAAGGGTAGCGCGCAGTACGTCGGCCCATAGCTGTTCTGAATCCACCACGCGCCCCAGGTGGGCCCCTCGACCAGCCCGTTCCAGGCGGGCGTGTAGAGCATGCCAAGGTGCTGGAACTCGGGATCGGGCTCGAACACGCGCCGGGCGATGTCGAGAAGCTGAAGGTACTCGACATCCCCCTCGCCGCGATAGAACCGGCCCTCGAACCGCTCGGCGGCCGGAAGCGGCGCGGCGGTCGCCAGCGCGATGAACAGGGCGAATGGGACGAGGTTCGAGGCCGATGTGGGCAGGTTGACGATCTTGTGCATGAGTGCCTCCCGAGGCAATCCCGGACGTGGTTCGTGTGTGCGGCGATGCCCTAGCGGTGCTGCGGTTTCTTGTTCAGTTCGAAACGCATCATCGCCTCGTAGAGCGCCAGTTGGATGTCGAGGATCTGTTCCAGGTTCACCCGGCACGACGATTCATCGGCCAGACCGTGCGGGCATTCGAAGGTGAAGGACCTCGCGCCCGAGACGTGGTATAGCGCGCTGGCCAGGTTGAAGGCGGCGGGACGGCGTCCGCTCTCCGGCGCGGGCGTGAACGGTTGGGCGTGCGGCAGACCGCGCTTGGCCAACAGGTCGTAGCACGCTTGGGCCAGTTCGCGCACGGCTTCCTGCGTCTCCAGCGGCAGGTACGCCGGCCGCAACAAGGCCGGGGTGCTCTCGTGGCTGTGCAGCGAAACCGCCAGGTCGGGGGCCGCCTGCCGGGCGACCTTCAAGATCGCCGGCGCTTCGGGGCCCATGGGATCGAAGAACTCGTCATGCATGGGGTTGACCCCCCGATCGTTGAAATAGCAGCCGAGAAAGCCGACGTTCGCGCCCGCCATCGGGTGCTGCCGCTTGCTTTCGGGCCAGCCGCAGAACGTGCCGTCGCTCCAGGTGCCCTGGCCCCAGAACCGCAGGTCGTCGCCCGACATGCCCTCCAGGGCCCGCGGCTCGAAGCGCGCGGTCCCGTCGGGATTGCCCTCGGGGATGATCCACAGGCGGCACTGCCTGGCCAACCGCTGCACGGCGGCCTGGTCGCGGCCGCGCAGGTCGCGGCCGGTCTCGAGGATCTCGATCAGGTTCACCAGGCCGGTCAGGCCCTCCACCTCGTGGCCGTGAACCGGCCCGACGAAGAGGATCACCGGTTCCTTGCGCGCCGCCTTGTCGCGATAGGCCGAGGGGTCGCCGGCCCCCATGGCGGAATTGAAGTTGGCGCGCGACGGCGGATCGTCCGCCGGGCCGAAACGGACGAGCGGGCAATGACCGTGACGTCGGCCGTCTTCAGCCGGGCGAACCGCTCGGCCAGGCCGCCGACATCGCCGATCCAGAACGGGGGGAGCTGCCGGCGGGGGATGCGTGCCTTCGCCTCGGCGTGCGTCATGCCGCCGTACTCCCGCGCGAGGATGCCGACCTGCCGCGCGACGCGGTCGGTGAGTTCGGCGTCGAGGTTGCGCCGCTGGCCCGCCCGCGTGATGCGCCCGCCCAAGGGGCCCTGCGCGTTGAACACGACCTGCCACGTGTCGCGGCCGACCGCGACGCGCACGCCCACGCGCCCGTCGAGGTCGACGCGCGTGACGGGGTCCATCGCCGCGAGGTCCTGGCCGCCGACCTGGATCACGTGCAGGAAGAGGTCTTCCTTGCGCGGCGAGCCCGGCGTCACTTCGACGCGCCACTGGCCCATCATGGCCAGCTCGTGGGGTTTCAGCCCTGGGGCGACGATGGGCCAGTTCTTTCCGGCCGCCCAGAACTCTTTTCCCGGCCCGCCCACCAGCGCGAGCCGGGCGTCGGCCGGCAGCACCGTTTGGCAGAACATCCGTCCCCGGCCGTGGTCGGCCCGCACCGTGCGGTCTTCGACGAGCGGTTTCATCGCGGTGTGCAAGAGCCAGTCCTTGCGGTACGCCGAATCGGTGCTCGTCACGCGGTCGAAGACGACGAAATGGCTCGGCGGCAGGAACACCAGTTGCCGCATCACCTGCGCGGCCTTTTCCTGAAGCGTCTTGCCGTCGGCGGTCTTCGCCGCGCCGTGCTGGTAGCACGCGGTGGCGTCGCCGGCCACGTAGACGTAATCGTCGTGCGTCTCAAACGCGCGGACCACCGAGCCGAGCTGCCGGTGCTGGCCGCCGTGATTGCCGGTCACCTTGCCGCCCCAGTACGGCGCCGGCGGCTCGCCCGGCTGGTGGATCACCACGCAATTGTGGGCGACGGTCTGCGCGTAGTAGTTCGCCAGGTGCTCTCCATTGGTGAATTCGTCGTAGCGCGTGCCGGAATCGATCGCCAGGAAGCCGCGATGGTAAATGACGAAGTTCAGGGCGTCGTAGTGCCGGTGCTGCGCGAGCGTGCCGCCGCACGAGAACAAGCAATAGGTGTCGTCCGGCCCGACGCCGCTCCGAAGAAAGACCTGTCCCATGTTCTCGAAATGCCGGGCCTTGGGCAGCGACTCGGGGGCGAAGGCTGCCGGCGACGAGTCCAGTTCAGTCCACAGGAACGGATAGATGAACCAGCTTGAGGAATACGCCTGGCTCGGCAACATGCCCTGCACGGTTCGGGCCAGCGCGGCGGCCTGCGGGGCCTTCTTCCCGTAAAGATGGCGGATATTCGCGGCGTGGGTGAAGAGCTGGTGCGCAGGCAGGCGGTTCGAGGTGTGCGGGGTGTCGCCGTAGCCGAACTCCAGGGGCCCCTCCGGCGACGCGATCCAATTCCAGAGGGCGTAATGGACCAGCCAGGCGCCGTGCGGCCAATCGGGCGCGATGTTCTCGCCCGTGGCGGAGAGCCACGTGTAGAAGAAGTTCTGCTCGGCCCACGGATAGGCGCCCAGCACGTAGCCGAGCGTCGCCGAGGCCCCGCCGCCGTCGTCGCCGCACGCCTTGCGGCGGTGCTCGAGCATCTTGAGGTT
Source organism: Thermoguttaceae bacterium (assembly GCA_024653385.1). GTDB lineage: Bacteria > Planctomycetota > Planctomycetia > Pirellulales > Thermoguttaceae > JANLFZ01. Next base: position 5,374 of record JANLFZ010000322.1, read on the forward strand.
CTCGGCGCGGCCCCAGACGAGCCACTGGTTGATCTTCTCGGTCTCGATCCCGGTGCCGAAGCCGGTGCATCCGAGAAACCAAAGGCAGTTCTTCACCCCGTAGAACCCCGTGTCGAAGCCCGAGAGGTTCTCGCGGTAGATGGGGGGCTTGGCTTGGATCACGCGGTCGATCACCTGGACCAAGCGCGAGAGAATGTCCTTGCGCTCGGCTTCGGCGAGATGGTTGTAAAGCCAGTCCCACGCCAGAATGGCGTGAACCCGGCTCGTGGAGTACCAGTTGACCGTCTTGCGCTCTTGGTAGCAGGCCTCGTAGAAGGCCACGCTTTCGGCCAGGCACTGCTTCGCCAGGGCCAGGTAGCGAGGATCGTCGGTCATCAGGAACACGAAGGCCGCCTTGGCCGCCTCGACGCCCAGATCGCGGGGCGCGCGGCCCTCCGGTCGGCCGGCCGCGGCCAGCAGCCGGTCCACCTGGGCTTGGACTTGCCGGTACCACTCCCGCTCGGCCCCCAACGCGCGCTGGCGCACCGCGGGCCAGGTCTCCTTGTTGAAGAACAGGCGGGGATGGTCCTGCCGAATTCGCTGCGTCCAGTCGGGCAGGTCCGCGGCCCAAAGCGGGGAACCTGCCAACAACACGACGCCGATCGCCAGGCCTTTGCGCAAGCGGATGTTCGTCATGCTCCCTCCCTTGGGTTCGGCATCATGATAACCTGTCGGCGCAGCCCCCGCCAGAATCAGCACCGGGCCAACGACTCCTGGAGAGCCGGCCCGCCGATGCCGGCAGCGCGCGAGGAGTATCGCGACTCGGCCGACGAACGTACTTGCAAGGCGATGCGGCAGTCTGGCACAATGGCCGCAGGCGAACCGCCGCGGCACGGCCCAAGGTGGCAATCGCCGTACCCGGCCGCCGGCCACTCCCTTCGGCGGCGTCCTTTCGCACCAAATCCAAGAGGGTGACACGCTCATGGCACAACCGATCACGCTCACGGTGAACGGCCTGCCGAAGACGGTGACCACCGATCCCGACCGGCCGCTGTTGGAAGTGCTTCGCGAGGACCTCCAGTTGACCGGCTCGAAATGCGGGTGCGGCGAGGGACGCTGCGGCGCGTGCACGGTGCTGGTCGACGGCAAGAGCACCCACGCCTGCATCACGACGATCGGCAGTGTGGCGGGCAAGTCGGTTCTGACCATCGAAGGTCTGGCGTCCGGCGATAAGCTCCATCCCGTGCAAGAGGCGTTCCTGGCCGAGGGCGCGGTCCAGTGCGGCTTTTGCACGCCGGGGATGATCATGGGCGTGGTGGGCTTGTTGAACCAGCGGCCCAACCCGACCGACGAGGAAATCCTCACCGCGATGGACGGGCACCTTTGCCGGTGCTGCGGATATCCGAAACTGCTCAAAGCGATTCGACGCGCGGCCCACACCGGGAGGAAGACGCCATGACCACCGCACGCAACCCCCATGGGCTTTCGGAAGACGACTTCGAAGAAGCGACGGACCGGGTGCCGTTTGATTTCGAGTTGAGTCGCCGCGGCTTCGTGCGCACGCTGGGCGCGGGGCTCCTCGTGACGGCGTATGCGAAAGCGGCCACGGCGCAGCGGAAGGCCGGCCGCGCCGGCGGCGGGCGCGGACGCAGCATCGCCGCGCGCATCCACCTCGGCGCCGACGGCGCGATCACGGTGCTTTCCGGCAAGGTCGAAATGGGCCAGGGGGCCCGCGCTGAATT
>JANLFZ010000323.1 GCA_024653385.1 Thermoguttaceae bacterium
CCGCGATGGAGGTGCCCGAGGCGGTCCACGGCCGGGGCGTCAACCTCGAAGGCCAGCAGGTGCTGTTGATCGACGAGGCCGGAAGTTACTACCTGGGCGATCGTCCCGAGCCCGATTTCCGCAAGGACTCCCTCGACTCCCTGGTCGCCGAGGTCGAAGCGAACGCGGCCCGGCTCGGCGGCGGGCCGATCGACGTGATCGTCCACGGGCATAAGCGCGCCAAACACAAGAGCGTGCGCGACGCGGTGGAACGGCTCGAGAGCGCCAAGGGCGTGGGCAAGATCATGCTGGGAATCCAGGAAAAACACCCCGATTGACGCGGCACACGACGATGTCCACGGAACAAGCACTCTGGCGAGTCCGCGGCGAGGACGCGACTGGTCCGGGGCACCCCATCGAGTTCGCACGCCTCGCTCAAGCCGTTGCCGACGGCATTTTCGGCGAGGAGGTGCAGGTGCGCGGGCCGGGCGAGGCCGCCTGGATGCTGGTGGGCGAACACCCGCTGCTCGAAGAACGCCTGCCGCGCCCGGCAATCGTCCGGAAGAGGTCGTACCAGGACGCGGAGATGGACATGACGCCCATGATCGACGTCGTCTTCCAACTGCTGATCTTCTTCATGATTACGGCCGCGTTCGTCGTGCAGAAGACCCTCGATCTACCGCAAAGCAAGACCGACCGCAAACCTTCGGCGCCGACCACGATGAGCCGGCTCAAGGACGAGTTCATCGTCGTGGCCATAAAGCCCGGTCCGGCGGTCACCGTGAATGAAGAGCCGGTGGCCTTGGACCGTCTGGCCGTTGCGCTACGGCGCGCCGCCCGAGGGCGCGATATGGTGGAAATGGTGCTCGATGTGGACGACCAGGTCGAACACGAGACCGTGGTCCAGGCGCTCGACGCGGCCGGCGAGGCCGAGATCGAACGCGTGATGTTCGTCCGGCGCGTCGGGGCCGAGGGCAAGGCCGGCCCCCCGGCGAAGAAGAAGTCGTAACCGTCTACGGCGATTGCTCCGATTTTCGCGGTCTAGCCCGCTGCGGCGGAGAATGGCGTGGTTCGTTGCCCTGTCTGCCATGGCGAGTTCTCGCTTCCCCCGGGAAGCGACATCCCCTACCACTGCCCGGGTTGCGGGCAATGGCTCTTGGGGCCCTACCGCATCGTGGAGCGGGTGGGCGGCGGCGGCATGGGCGACGTCTACCGCGCCTTGGACCCCGAGATGTACGACCGCGTCGTGGCGATCAAGGTGCCGCGGGCCGAGATCGCCAACGACCGGGCCCAGCGCCGGTTCGAACGCGAGATCGCGGCCTCGGCCCGGCTGGCCCATGAGAACATCGTGCGCGCCTATCGCCGGGGCGCCGAACTGGGCCGGCCCTACCTCGTCATGGAGTTTGTCGTAGGCCGCAAGCTGGTCGACGTGATCCGCCAGGAACAGCCCTTGGCCGCGCGGCGCGTGGGCCGGATTGTGCTGGGCATTGCGCGCGGGCTGGAGCACGCCGAGGCCGGCGGTGTCATCAATCGCGACATCAAGCCCGAGAACATCCTTCTCGCGGGGCCAGGCGAAATCCCCAAGATCCTCGACTACGGCCTGGCCTTGATCCGCGACCTCGACGAACAGGTTACGCGCCACGGCGTGGCGCTGGGCACGCCGGCCTATGCGGCCCCCGAGCAGTTCCGCGACCCGCACGCCGTGACCATTCGGGCCGACGTGTATTCGCTGGGTTGCACGGCGTTCTGCTGCCTCACCGGCCGGCCTCCCTTCCCGGGCACCGATCTGGAAGGACTTTACCGCCTGCACCACGAGGCGCCGCGCCCCAGCGTCCGGGCGTGGCGCGCCGATGTGCCCGGCGAGTTGGACACGCTCGTCCAAACGATGATGGCATCGAACGTCGGCGATCGTCCCGGGCCGACCGACGTGATCCTCGCCTTGGAGCTGCTCTTGCCGACGCTTGGCGACCAGCCGCCCGGCGAGCCGTTCGTTTCGGCCGAGGCGCGGATCGACGCACAATGCCCCGAGTGCGGCCAGACATTTCATCTGGCCCCGTCGCTTGGCGGCAAGCCGGTTCGCGGCCCGAACCGCGTGTGCGGCGCCGTCTGGGTTCCCCGGCCCGAGGTGCCGCCCGGCTCGGCAACCACCAAGGACTGGCCGGGGGGAACGGGAGGTCCACCACCCGGACCGGACGCCGAGCCGGATTTCGAGCCGGGTATTCCCCGGCTCCTTGCCGCCCAGCCCGCCGACGCGCCCGCCAGTCTACCCGAGGTGCTCGACGCCCTGCCGGTGGCGGGCGACGCCCCGCCGCCGGTCGTCCTCGAGGCCGTCGCGTCGGTTGAGCCGGCCGGACGGTTGGAAAGCCCGTCGGGTGCCGACGTGATCGTCGTCCCACCGGCGGCGGTCGTCGCCGTGCCGGAAGTCTCTCCACGCCCCTTGCGACCCGACCAGCCGGCGACGACCAAGCCGCGGTGGACGCCCCAGCAACGTCGCGCGCGTCGGGCACGGCGATTCGGCGCGGCCCTGATCGCGCTGACGTTGGCCCTGGCGGCCGGAATCGCCTGGCTCGCCTGGCCGCCCCCGCCTCCGGATCCGTGGGTGGAGATCATGACCCTCGTGGGCGAGCACAAGTGGGACCGCGCCCTGCGCCGGCTCGACCGCTTCCAGGACGAGTGCCCCGGCGACCCGCGGCTCGATAAGGTCCCGTTCTTCCGGGACCTCTGCGAAGCCGGCCCCGACGTGTTTCGCGACGATGGCAACGCGGATCGCGCCTTGGACATGCTGGCGGAGATCTTCAAGCGCCACCGCGACAACGCCGATTACCGGGAGCATTTCGAGCACCTCCGCCAGGCGGTGGTGCGGCTGGTCGAGCGGTTCATCGAGGCGGGCGAGCGGGACCTGTCGCGCGCGGCGCTCGGCAAGGCCCGCGATGCGATCGCCCTGGTGAAGTCGATTGTCCAGGCGGTTCCCGGCGCCGAAGCCCCGGATCGGCTGGAAGCCCGCCTGCGCGAAGCGAACGAGCGCGTCGAACAGGCGCTGGCCGCGCGGCGCGTCGAGGCACTGGTTCGGCAAGCGGAGGATCCCGCGGCGGACCTCGACGCGATCTACCGCGAATTGCCCCTGGCGTTCGCCAAGAGCAAGGGGTGGCCGCCCGCCGATCCGCGCGTCGACGCCGACCCCGAGTACCAGAAGGCCCTGCGGCGGGTTGGGGAGCAAGAGCCCAAGCGGGTTGGGTACGAGCGTGCCGGCCCGGAGGAGGAAATCGCCCAGGCCGGGCCGCCCGACGGCGCACCACGGCAAGGCGTCACGTGGGTCGTTGCCTGGGGCAAGGCCGCGCGGCCGGCGCCGGCCGGCCAGCCGCGACAAGGCGACCCGAGCAAGGTCGTCCTGGCCCTGGCTCGGGGAATTCTTTACGTCTTCGACAACGACGGCATGCTCTTGTGGTCGCGGCGTCTGGGCATCGACACCGCGCGATTTGCCCCAGTGGATCCCCCGCACCGAACGGGCGCCGCCGGCCCTGGTGGCCATCTCGTCGGAGGACAATTCCCTGGTCTCGTTGGAGACATCGGACGAGCTGGCCGGCCGGGTGCGGTGGCAGTACCGCGTGGGCCAGAGCATCGTCGCCCCGCTCTTGATCGTGCCCCTTCGCCCCGACCCCAACAAGCCGCCGCGCCATGTGGGCCTGTTGCCCACGGCCGATGGCGACATCCACGTGCTCGAGACGGTTCTGGGCAGGCGTCTGGGGCGGTTCAAAATCGGGCAGCCTCTGACCCGCGGCGGCGCGTACGACCCCGAAACCGGCCTGGCCTACTTCGCCGCCGACAGGCGGCGGATCTTCGCCATCGATCCCTCGGTCATCGACGGCCGGGGCCAAGCGTGCCGCTCGGTGCTCGTCACAGGCCATGCCAGCGGAGCGCTCCGCGGCGATCCTGTCGTCGTCGGACCTTATCTCGTCTGTGCCGAAACGGCGAACCTCGAGGACACCCGATTGCGGGTCTACCTGTTGAGCAACGCATCGGGCTTCGTCTCGCCGCGCGATTTGCCCAGGGCGGAACGCACCGTCCGAGGCTGGTCTTGGTTCCCTCCCCACGTCACGCCCGACCGGCTGACGCTGGTGACCGACCGCGGCGATCTGGGGGTCTTCGGCCTGAACCTCGACAACCCGGCCGAGGCCCTCTACGCGATCGTCGAAACGCAAGCCACGCTGCCTGCGGGCGAGAGTGCCCGGCCGCTGGTCGTTCATGTCGAGGAGCACCTGGTCTGGCTGATGGCGGGCGGCCGGCTCCACAAGCTCGCCATCGATGTGATTCGCCAGCGAGTCCGCCCTCTTTGGAACACGCTCGGTCCGGACGGCGGAGTGGCGGGCATTCCGGCCCACGAGCCCCAAGTCGACCGGCGCACGCGGACGGTGTTCCTCGTCACGGTCTCGCCCAGCGGACTGGTGTACCGCCTGACCTCGGTCGATTCGGAGACGGGCCAGCGCCGCTGGCAGCGGCAACTCGGCATCGCCCCGGTGGGCGATCCGTTGGTCTGGAACGGCCATCTGGTGCTCTTCGACCGCTCGGGCCAGAGGCTGGCGGTCCGGACGGCCGACCGCCCCGTGGCCGGAGACCGGCCGGAACCCCTTCAGATCGACGAGGCGCCGCCGCTTCCAGAGGAGGCCGACGAGGCCCGCATGATCCGCCTGGGCGAGCCGCCCGGCCCGGTTCATCTGGTCGTCCCCATGCGCGATGGAGCGTCGCTGGCGGTTCGCACGTTCCGCGGGCCGACCGAGCAGCCGAGTCCTTGGGCCATCCGGCGTCTGGAGGGGAGGCTTTGCGGCCGGCCGTGCGTGGCGGGCAACCACCTCTACGTCCCGTGCCTCGACCGCGCGACCGACGAGGTCTCGGTGTGGCGCATCCCGCTGGAGGGTGTGTCGGGCGAGCCGGCGGTCAAGCCCTTTCGCCCCGAACTACGCCGCGCCGCCACCGAGGACTCGGCCGCGCTATACCCGCTCGGCACCGACGCCGTCCTCTTGGTCCTCGAGCGCCAACGCCTGCACCGGTTGGAAGTACAGTCCCGCGACGGCGACTTCGGCCTGAACCCCGTCGGCGACGAGTACCTCTTGAGAGATCCGCTGGCAGGTTACCCCCAAATTGCGGCCGATCAGATCGTCGCGCTGGACGAGTCCGGAAGACTCTACCGCCTCGATCCGCGCCACCCGAACCGCGAGCTGTCGCCCCCGGCGTCCACGGGCCTGAAGCCCGCCGGCGGACCGTTTCTCCGCGGCGAGGCGCTGGTCGTGGTCGATCCCCGGCATCGCCTGGTCTGTTTCCCGGCGCGGGCCGAGAATCCGCGCGCCACGGCCTATTCGGACGATCCCGGCGCGGTGGCCAATACGCCGGAAAGGGCCGGCAGAATCGCGCCCCGCTGGGTCTGGGAGGGACTCGGGCGGTTCCGCATGCGCGGTGAGCCGGTTCTGGACGGCGACCTGCTGCTGGTGGCCGACAACAGCCGAAACGTCTGGGCCGTGCGCCTCGCCGACGGACAAACCGCATGGAAGGCGCCGTTGCGCGTCGGCGTCGGACCGGCTGCCGCGGCGGTTCCTTTTGGGACTGACCATGTACTTGTTCCCTTGGCCGATGGCACGCTTCAGGTCGTGGCGAGGCCCCGGGCCGAGGCGCTCGCAACCGCGCCGCCAAGCGCCCCGCCCGCCAAAGTCGCGGGTCCCCGGGAGACTGTGCCATGAGCCGAGTCGCCCAGGACGGGAGGGCCCCCTTGACATCGTCCGAACAAAGAACTGGCCGATTCCGTCCGCCCTACGAGAGGAACCCCCGCATGGCGCGAGCTTGTTTTCGAACCCGGCCGAACCTGGCCCAGGTGCTCGCGCTGGTTGTCGCGGTTTGGGCGGGGCCGGGCGCCGCGGCGGCCGAGTTGCTCGAGGGGGAGTTCGGCGACATCGACCTCGGCCGGCCGTTGGTCGAACCCACGCGCTTTCCCACGATCCAACAACTGCGCGAGGCGGTGCGCACGCCCGAGATCCGCCCCGTGGTCTTGTTTCGACTCTATGGAAGCGACAAGAACCACTACCTGCCGGTTTGGAGCGGCGACGGGAGGCGTCTGGCATTCCAGCGAAGCGAGATCGACGTGCGGTCCAGCAAGCTGCTCTTGTTCGCCTCGATGGCCCAGCCCGAGCCCTCCCTGCTTAGCGATGAAGAGGACGCCTACGACTACATGTTTCGCTGGGTGGTCAACAGTCCGGCGAGCTACACGTTCGTGCGCATCCGGCCGGGGGTGGCTGGGACCCGGGTGTATCTGTCCGAGGAGGGCGGCAAGCCCGGCCCCAAGCTGGCCCAAGGGGCCCGCTATGCCCACGCCGCCGCCTATCGGCGGACCGACGGGATCTGGCGCATCGTCTACCAGCAGAACGACCAGGTGGTGCAAGAGGCATGGACGGATCGGGGCCCGCTGGAGGGACCGCTGCCGGTGACCGCCGGCGCAGCGCCCCGCTGGTCGCGCGACGGCGCGCGGCTCTTATTGGCGCGCATGGGACCGGGCGGCGAGCAAGACGCCTACGAAATGGTGGTGTGGCGCTTGCGCACCGGCGAGGCCACCCCCCTGCCCGCCGGCGTGCGCGGCCTCGTGCGCAGTCCAACCTGGTCGCCCGACGAACGCCACGCCGCGTACTACGTGCGCGAGTTGGGGGAAGGCAAGCCGTGGCGGATCCGAGTCTGCCCGACGGATGGCGACCGACCGGGCCGCACGCTGGGCAACGACGTGCGGGTCAATGCCATTTTCGAGTCGGAGGGGCCATCGTGGGAACCGAGTGGACGGCGGATCTGGTTCTTCTCGAACGAATACCAAGAGCAAGCCTATTGCCCGTTGGTCGCCGCCGATATTCGAACCGGCGAATTGGCGGTCGTTCACTACCCGCGCCGGGTGACCAACCCGCTGGACCTGGCGGTCCATCCCGCCAGCGAAGTTCCCGAATTGGCGTTCGTCGGGCAGATCGAATTGCCCCAGGACCTTTTCATTTTGTTTCTCAACCACTACTGACATGATCGACGTGCAATGCGTCCGATGCGGCACGCGGTTCCGGCTCGACGACCAATGCGCCGG
>JANLFZ010000324.1 GCA_024653385.1 Thermoguttaceae bacterium
CACGATCTCGAATACCGTCGGATGCCTAGGCGGTTTCGACCAGTCGAGGTCGGCGTATTCCCAGTGGCCCGTCTTGATCGAGGCGCAGCCGTTGGGATGAACCACCGGCCCCTCGACCCGAACGTTGATCCAGAGCGTGCCTCGGGGGACCAGCGATTGCCAAAGGTGCGGGATGTAGCGGTGCTCGGGATCGTCGATCGTCTCGCTCGACCGCACCCCGCCGCCGAAGAGGACGAGGACCAGCTTACGGCGATCGGGCGAGGCAACGGCCGGCTCCGGCGCCTCGCCCCCCGCTGCCCGGCCGGTTCGTGGCGCGACAGCCGCGGCGAGAACCGCGGCCAGGAACTCTCGTCGGTTCATTTCGTGGCCCCCACCGTGGCCGGCTTGGCGCCGGGCTGGAAGCGGGCGTCCCACGCCGCCTTGTCCACGGCGACGAACAACTCGCCGGTTTTCTCGGCCGGCTTGTCCAAGGTCGTCTGGTAAGCTCCTGCCTCGACCTTCGCCGTGCCGCCGGGGTAGCGCGCCTCGTTGAAAGAGGGGCCCCCGACCACGTCGCTTTTCTGCATGCCGACCGATGCCCGGCACGCCAGGCCCTTCGGCACGCGCACGGTGAGGTGGATCGGGCCGAACTGCTCCCATAGCGTGGCTGGGTGGAGCACATACGCAATCTGGTAGCTGGCCGGGGCCCGCGTGTCAACGAACGCATGCTGCCGGTAGGTCACGGTGACCAGCCGCGTGGTTCGAGGCGGGAAGGTCGCCTGGTAGTGCAACAGGTTCATCGGGGCGAAGGTGAACACCACAGGCAGGTTCTTGAGCACGGCCTGGCACGAGGCCCTCTCGACCTCGGTGAGCTTGGCCCTTGGATCCAGATACTGGAGGCGCGCGTACACCGTCGGATCGACCGTTTCGCCGAATCGCGGGGGCTTGGCCGGGGTTCGGGGCGCTTCGTACTCGCGGAGCCGGACTTCTCCGCTGGCCAGATCCACGGCGCGGTCGCGCACATCGCCCCCCCACGCGGCAAAGATCGCCTCGTAGGCCGGCGCGGCCCCCGGATCGAAAAGGCCGGCCAGCCGGGCAAAAAACTGCGTCGCCTTCTGCTCGCCGATGGCCGCCAACACGCCCAGGTTGGCCAGCGAGAGTCCCTGGAGTTCGTTGTCCGTTCTGCCCGAGAACCCCGAAAAAGGCCGATCGAAGGGGGCCACGCGGCTCGGCCCCAGATCGAGACCGGCGTACTCGACCCCCAGCGCCGCGTCGCGGTCGTTCCAGTGGAGCGACTCGGCCAGGTACTTGGCCAGCGCGTCGCGCGCCCGGGCTCGTTCCTCGGGCGAGACGGCAGGCCCAGGCACGCTGCCCTTCGGCGGCAAGCCGGCGGACGAAGGCGAGTCGACTCCGGCTGCCCGCCGCACCTCACCTACCAGGGAGGCCAACCGGGCGTCGGCGGCGATCGCGCGGTCGATCGTCGCGCGGGCGTGCTGCCGGACCATCCCGTAGATGACCGAATTCGTAAGCACGGTGGTCGTCACCCCTTTGCCGTCGACGCTCACCTGGACATCGGGTCGAGGGAGCATCGAGCGGGGATCGAGGTAGATCCCCCGGAGAATCGGGAATCCGAAATCCACCGAAACCTCCTGGTCGGTGGGGTTCTCGATGGTGTACTCCGCCCGCACCGAAGCCACGGGCGTTGTGCCGAACGACAGCTCCGCGCGCTGGAACTCGATCGTCAACACCTCGTGGGCCACGCGCAGGCGTGACTCCCGGGCGGGCTTCAAGGTGGGATCGAGCCGGGCCAGCACGCCCTTGGCGGCCGGATCGCCGCCCGGATACTTCACGAGGAACGGCCCTCCGTTGCCGGCCGCCCAGGAGGCAATTCCCAATCCGACGGTCCAACCGAAGACCGCAGCCAATCTCGCCATGGTCGCTTGCATGATATCCCTCCGCCTGCCGAGTGGGTGCCGAGGACCCGGGATGCGCGACGTGCGCTCCCGTGCGGCCGATTCTACTCGCCAAGCGGCGGTCTGCGTGTAACGTCTCGGTAACGAAGAGCGCCGCGCAAGCGGGCGAATCAGCCGTCGGTTCCCAGGGCCAGTCGCAGGCCCACTCGGCACGCCAGGCGGAACAGGGGCAGATCGAGACGTTCGGCCGGCGTGTGGGCATGGACCGCGCCGGCGCCGAGGGTAACGGTGGGGATGCCGCGGGCGGTCAGCCAGTTGGCGTCCAGCCCGCCGCTGGAAATCGTGCGCCGGGGATCGCCGCCGATGGCACGGATGGCTGCCTCGGCCGCCAGGGCGCAAGGCTCGTCGTCGGCCAGCCGAAACGACTCGTAGTCGAGCCGACCCTGGATCGCGACCTCGCCGGCCTCGCCGTCGGCGCTACGGATCTCGCGGGCCGCTTCGCGGAACGCCCGTTCGATGGCCGCGACGATCCGGGCACGGAATGAAGGGTCATGGCTGCGGGCCTCGGCGCGGATTTCGACCTCCGGGGCGACGACGTTGGTGGCCTGTCCGCCGCAAATCACGCCGACGTTGCTGGTGCCCACGTGGCCGTCTTTTTCGACCCGGCCGTGCCAACCCGCTTCGTGCAACCGCGCGATGGCCAGCGACGCGGCGGCAATCGCGCTGATGCCCTTCTCGGGCGCAACCCCGGCATGACTGGCCCGGCCGCGCACCCGGATGCTCATCCGATACCCGCCGGTGGCGCCCATGGTCACGTCTTCGGGCGAGTTTCCGTCGAAGTTGAACGCCAGGCGGGGATGGCCGAGCAACCCGATCGTCGCGTGCCGCGCCCCGAGGAGCCCGATCTCTTCCTGGACCGTCCAAAGGAAGGTGAGCGGAGGGTGCGGCAAGCGCCGGCGGAGGATCTCCAAGGCGGCCGTCAGCACCACGGCGGCTCCGGCGCGGTCGTCGGCCCCCAAGGCCGTGTCCGGATCGGCCGGCACGATCGTGTTGCCCCGCCGGACCGGCCGGGCCCCCACGCACAAAGGCACGGTATCGAGGTGGGCCACGAGCAGACGCCGTGGACCTCGCACGGTGCCGGAGAGACGGAACACGAGGTTCCCCGTCTGCCCGCCGTGGGGGCTCTTCCGGTGCGCCAGGTCGCGGGCGATCGCCGCTTGGGGCGCCCCGGCCTGGATCAGGCGCCGCTCGACGAAGTCGGCCACACGCCCCTCGCGGCAACTGCCCCCGGGCAGTGCCAGCATTCGCAGAACGAGTTGTTCGGCCCGGGCGAGGTCGGGTTCGGGCGAGAGGGCAGTTGGGGGGCGTCTGGTCATCGGCGAGGCTCTTGGATCACTCGGTCGTCGCGGCGCTCAGGCCAGCACGGCCCCCAACTCCGCCCGAATCCGCTCCTCGATCGCCGCCTTGAAGGCCAACGCGAACAACGGCAACTCGAGCTGCACCCGCACCTCGCCGGGCGCCGACGTCACCGTGCTCTGCACCTTCATGCCGAACGTGGTGAACCGGCAGCAAAGCGACTGGCCGCTCCACTGCTCCTCCATGTCCTTCAGGTGCTCGCCGTACGTGGTCTTGATCGTCTCGTATCGCTCGCGAAGCCGCCGAGCGGCCTCGTCGTCCGAAAGGGCATGGGGTACGGTCACCGAAACGCTGGGCATGGCGCACTGGGGGGTTGGGACGGGGAGGAAAAAAACGTCAGACGAGGATCTTGCTCTTCAGTTCGTTGATGAGCCGCACGGCCTGCCCGATCTCGGCCTTTTGGCGCTCGGGTTCTTGGGGGATCTCGCGTTCGATGGTCAGGGCCCCGTCGTAGCCCAGGTCCTTCAGCGTGCGGAGGAACGTCTCGGCTCCCACGTCGCCCGTGCCGAAAGGCACCTCCTGGCCCCACTCTTTCCCGGGGTTCTTGGCCCACTTGCCGTCCTTGCAGTGGACGCTCCGCACGTACCGGCCGACCTTGCGCAGGGCTTCGATCGGGTCGCCCGTGCCGTACAAGATCATGTTCGCCGGGTCGAAGTTGATGAACAGGTTGTCGCGGTCGACGTCGCCGATGAAACGCAACAGGGTATCGGCCGACTCCTGGCCCGTCTCCAGGTGCAGCCGCTGGCCGTTCGACTTGAGGTAGTCGCACAGGCCCCGCGTGACCTGGAGCACGTCGCCGTAAAGGGGATCGCCGGGATCATGGGGCACGAAGCCGATGTGCAATCCGACCGCGTCGCAGCCCAACAGCCGGGCGAAATCGGCGATCTCGTGCATTTCGCGCGTGCGCGCGGCCCGCGTCGCCGGCGGCACCAGGCCCACGGTCCGCGACACCGTGGGGATGTCGGCATAGCTTTCCCCCTCGAAACCTCCAAACACCACGGTCAGCGTGATGTTCATCGAGCCAAGCTTCTCGAGGAACCGCTTGGCGTTTTCCGGGGTGCGGGTCGATTGGTGCGGAGCATGGAGCTGAATCGTGGGGATACCCAACTCGTGGGCCACCTCGAGCTTCACCCCCAGTCCCGCGTCGATGCTGGCGAACACTCCAATAGGCCACTTTTCCACGGGTTTCTCCTTGCGGCTGGGTTACGGACCAAAGGGACGATTGCCGTCGCCGAGGAAAGCCTGAGAATAGCCGACCGGCCGGCGGATGGGAAGGGGACTGCCCCGACCGCCCGCCCCGCAACAGGCCGCACGGCCCCCTTTTCCGCGGGGCGGCGGAAAACGGGGGCCATGCACCCAAGCAACGCCCTTGCAAGCGCCAAGCGACCCGCGGGCTGCCGGGCCTTGCCGTCGGGCGCCCTTACTGCCAATCGGTCAGGATCAGGTCGCGCAGGAAATTGCCGACCTGCGTGACGTCTCCGTCCGCGGCGCTTTGCGACTTGGGCCGCACCGTGCGGAACTTGTGGGCCTCGATCACATAATCGAGGTCGAGCCCGGCAAGCCGGACCCAGTCGGGTCCGTCGGTCAGCTCGTCGCGCAGCGCCGAGTCGTACAACGTCGCGGCATCGACGGTCTCGTCGGTGCCGTACGCCCAGAGGCGTTCGAAGTTGTAGACGCGGGTGGTGTAGTCGGCGCCGAGCAGCGACGCCTCGGTCGGCAAGGCCGTCAAGGTGTCGGCGCCGGCCGCGCCGTACAGCCGCGCTTCGTCCCGGGCCGTGCCGCGGGCCGAGAACCCGTACACGTTGCGGAATCCCTCGACCCGGTTGAGGAACAGCCCGGCCACCTCCATCTGGGCAAACCCGAGGTCGGGACGCGACGTGAGGACGTCGGGCAAGGCCGAGTCGGAGTCGCGCAGGATCGCCGTGTCCGTGCCGCCCTGACCCTTGGCCGTCAGCTGATCGAAGCCGGTCGCCCGCAGGTAGTACGCGACGCCGCTGGAAGGCGTCAACGCGCCGTAGGCGGGTTGGTTGGCGGCGGCCACCGGGCCTTCGCCGACGAAGGTGTCGTTCCCGCTGTACCCGTCGCTGCCGGTCGAGCCGCGCAGCTCGGCCGTGTCGGTGGTGGCGGGGTTCTCGGTGGCGTAGCCGAAGACATACGCGAACCCGCTGGCGGTGTTGGTGAACGCGCCGTTGGGCCCGGGGCCGGTCATCTGGCCCCAACCCGGCCGGGCCACGAACGTGTCGCTCCCCGCGCCGTCGTAGAGCCGGGCCACGTCGCTTCCGCCCTCGCCGAAGGCCGAGACCGTCTCGAAGCTCGTCACGCGCACGGAGTAGCCCGGGCCCGACAGGACCGACTCGGTCGATCTCGCCGTGAACGTGTCCGCGCCCGTGGAGCCGTGGAGTTCGGCCGTGTCGGCGCCGGCGCCGGCCGCGTCGCCGAACACATCGACGTAGCGGAAGGCGCTCGCCTTGGCCTGGTAGGCCTGCCCGCCAAACGCGCCGGAGAGTTCGACCACGGTCGGCCACGCCCGCAGGCTGTCCGCGCCTTGGGCGGAATCGTACAGCCGGGCGCGGTCGTTGCCGCTGGTCGCGCGGCCCTCGACGCGGTCGAACAAGACGGCCGCGTTGTAGTACTGGCCGACGCCCGACATCGAGGCCAGGGTCGGGCTGGCCGAGAACGTGTCGCTCAGCACGGCCCGGTCGGTGAACGTCGCCGTGTCGATGCCCGAGCCGTCGCTGATGGCGGTGACCATCCGGAAGTTCAGGGCCCGGTTCGAGTACCCGGCGCCCCACAGCCGGGCGTCGTTCGGGGCGGCGTCGAGGTTATCATCGCCCGGCGTCCCATAGAGGAACGCCTTGTCGTTGGTGGTGGCGAAGCCGTGGCTGTCGGCGACCACCTGGGCGAAGCCGTAGGCCGCCAGGTTCAGGCCGGCGGTGTTGGTCAGCCGGGCGTGGGTGGACCAGGCCTCGAGGCGGTCGTCGCCCGCCGTGCCGTGGAGGGTCGCCAGGTCGTCGCCGCCGCCCGAGGTGGCGACGAACTGTTCCATCGCCGTCGCGGTCAGCACGTAGCCCGTGCCCGCCATCGTGCCGTGGTCCTGCCACAGCTCGACCGTCTCGCGGGCGGCCGTGCCGTTGAGGAACACCTGATCGTGGTCGCCCGGCCCGCCGCCGTCGAGCTGGATCGCATCGACCAGCGACGCGGCGAACTTGTAGGCCACGCCGTTGAGCGTGACGATATGGGTCGTGCCCGGCGTGAAGCTGAACACGTCGTCGCCGGGTCCGCCCTGGGCGACGATCGTCCGCCCGACCAGACGGACCGGCTCGACGATCTGCACCTGGTAGTCCTCGACCTCGCCGGCGGCGGCCGTTCCCGTCGGCTCCAACGGCGTGGCCGAGTTCGACAGACGGAACCGGGCATAGCTCGTGCCGAGTTTGGCCGTGGCCGGCACCGGCACGCTCAGGACGGTTGTTCCCGCGGCCACGGCGCGGCTCGCGTGGATCCTCTCGTCGGCTTCCCAGACGCCGTTGCCGTCCCAGTCGATCCAGGCGTCCAGGTAGCCGGCCTGCGAGGCCACCACGGTGATGTCGGCGTTGGTCCCCCGGACCAAGGCGCCGATCGTCACGCCGTCCTCGTCGTCGGGCGTGCCCCGGGTGTCGTCGCCGGTCGCATCGGCGCTCGGCGCGCCGTTGCTCTCGGTGTCGACCCGGGCCCCGAGGAACAAGCCCGGCGCGGTCTGCCGGTGGCGGGCGCCGTTGT
>JANLFZ010000325.1:0-3861 GCA_024653385.1 Thermoguttaceae bacterium
ACCAGGGCGAGTTGGGCGGACTCGCTTAGGATCGGCCGAAGAATAACCTCCCTCTCCCTTGGTGGGAGAGGGCCGGGGTGAGGGGGAATCCTTGGGGCAAATGCGGAAGTCATTTTTCGGCCGATCCTCAGCCATCGGCTTCGCCCGCCCTGCCGCCGTTGGGACCATCGCCAGGCCAACCACATGAGCGGCCAGAGCAAGAACAGCGGCAGCCACGTGAACTTCGTCAACTGCGCCGCGCCAAGGGCTGCGCCCGACAGGAAGGCACGGCCCCAATTGGGCCTCTTCAGCCATCGCCAGAACAGGTAGGCGGCCGAAATGCCCAGTGCGGCAGCCCCCGCGTCGGGCGTGACCAGTTGCGCGTGCCCGAGCACGTTGGGGCAGAAACACCAGAGGACCAGCGCCGTCAACCCCGCGGCATCGCCGTACAGCTCGCGGGCCCAGCGGAAACAAACCCACCCGCCCAACAGGCTGAAGGGGATGCACGCCCAACGCCCCAAGGTGTAGTACCAGAACGAGGCCTCGCCGTTGAGTTCGACGAAGCGGATTCCGACGGCGAACTCGGATCGCGTCCAGGGACGCAGATCGTAACGGCCCCAGTCGATTTCCGCGCCGGAGAAGAGCACCGGCACGGCGGCCGCCATCCGCACCAAGGGCGGATTGACGCAGAACAGATCGAACCGCCCAAAAGTCCAATGGCTCATGCCCGCCGGCAAGTGGGCGACCTCGTCGAGGGTGATGCTGTGCCGGAGTCCGCCCCAGGCCAGCATCGCCGCGTGGAGCGACAAGATCGCGACGACGAGCGCGCACGTCCGTCGGTTGCGCTTCAGCACAACGACCGACGTTTCGCCATGCTCAAGCACAGCCTACTCCTTGCGACCGAGCACCTGGAATTGCGCTCCCAAGGGCAGCCGCGCCAGGTTCGGTTCGAGTCCTCGGAAGACCCGCAGCAGCCGCGGGAAGATGAAGAGGTAATCGGTCCGCAGCACCGTAAGGCCCTCGGCCCCCAGCAGCCGCCGCACGCCGCGCGCACTGAGCGGTCGCGTGCCGCGGTCGAAGGGGTTGGCCCACATCGTGTACCGCGCCGCCAGGCTCCATGCGTTGTTCTCCCAAACGGCAACGATTCCGCCGGGGCAGAGGCAGTCCCGCACGTATCGGATCGCGGCGGCCCGCTCGCGCGGCGGAATGTGGTGCAGCACCCCGCAGGAAAACGCCAGATCGGCATCCTCTCGCGGCGTGTAGTGCTCGGCCAGGTGGTACTCGGCCGCCGGCGAGGCGCACTTCCGGCGCGCGGCGGCCAGGCACTTCGCCGAGACGTCGATGCCGATCACCCGCTTCGCCTTGAGAAGCTCGAAGTACCAGGGCGTCGTCATCCCGGTGCCGCAGCCGAAATCCAGAATCGTGTGCGCCGCAAGGCCCATCTCGGCCAGCCGGCCGGCGAGCCACTCGACGCGCTTGCGCGCGAAGTACGATCGCGTCTCGCCCGAGGGCGCGATCGCCCGGTCGACGATCGCGTCGTATTGGTCGGCCCAGTCGTCGAACGAAGCGCCGCCGGCCATCGGTGCATTCTCCATATGCGCGCCCTCACGGCGCCTGCGCCGACTCGCGGCCCGAGATCGTGGCCAGGCCCCGGTAGACCTCCAGGTCGATGTCGTCGCGCACGAACCGGAAGGCCCCGTCGCACAGGGCGAAGTTCGCCCCGCCAGGGTGGCCGCTATAGAACCCGTAGTTCCGCTGCCAGTCGTCCCAGGCCGCGTGGAGGTCGATCTGCGCCCGGCGGTAGTTCAGCGGAATCGCGCACGTGCCCGTCGAGGCGTTGTAGCTGAACCACCAGGCCCAACGCGTCCAGCCGGGCACGGTTTCGCCCACCGCCAGCGTGTTCGACAGCCCGTCGCGCACCTGCCCGAAGTCGGTGGTCACGATCTTCGGGCAGGACTGTTCGGCGTAGCTGCCCGCACAGATAATGCCGTTGCCGCGGCACAGCCCGTGCGTGTCGCCGGCAAAGCGGCCCGCCGGCTGGCTCACCACGTGGTCGCCCCAGCCCCAGTTCGCCCCGGCCACCGCCTTGTAGTTCGTGCCCGCTCGGGCGTCGTAGGTCTCCGAGCGGTTCTCGGCCAGCCCGCGGCCCTCCGGATCGGAGGGACACTCGAACAGCCCGATCACCGTGCGCGAGGGGGCCTCGTGCCGCGGATGGGCCAAGGGCAGCTTGACGTCGATTTGCCGGTACACTGTCTCGCGCTCGATGTAGGGCAGCACCTCGATCATCCAACTCGTGCCCGTGCCCGGACCGGTCTGGGCGTTGAGTGGCAGCACTCCTCGCGCCTGGTGGAACTGGTGCAGGGCCAGGACAAGCTGGCGGATGTGGTTCCCGCACTGCGCCCGCCGGGCCGCCTCGCGCGAGGCCTGCACCGCCGGCAGCAACAGGCCCATCAGCACGGCGATGATCGTCATGACCACCAGCAGCTCGACCAGCGCAAAACCCTTCTTCCCCATTTGCCCTCCCCCTCTTTCCTTCGCGCCTTGGCACCTTGGCGTGGAACCCCCTACCTCCGCGCCAATCGCAACATGCTCAGAAAGAAGCTCGAAAGCAACACCTGGCATCCCAGCACGATCGCCCCGGCCGACGGAACCACCAGGCGGAGCATCGTCGCCGGCTCGATCGGCCCGAACGACCCGCTCCCCCACACCCCCACGGCAAGGCACGAGCCGAGCAGCCCGCCCACCAACAGGCCGGCCTCCAGCGTCACGTGGCGGAAGAGCCATCGCCAGCGCGGCGTGGTCGGCACCAGGCCCGCGGTCATGGCGAAGACCTTGCTGATGACCGAGAAGAGCACGGCCTGGAACCCGACAAGGACCGCCGCCGTGGCGTAGAGCAGCGTGTGAACGTCCAGCGTGACCGCCCCCACCGCCCGCAGTCCCGGCAAGAGCCAAGCCAAGAGCACCAAACCGACGAACATTAACGCCAATCCCGGATACAGGAACAGCCACCGCGGGCAGAAAAGCAGCATGAAGCGCAGGTGCCGCCAGCCGTCGCGCCAACTGCGCAGGTGCGGCGGCCGGCTGCGCCCATCGGGCCGAAGCGTCGTCGGCACCTCGGCGATGCGCAGCCCGTGCAAGGTGGCCTTGACGACCATTTCGCTGGCGAACTCCATGCCGGTCGTCTTCAGGTCCAGCGCAAGAATGGCCTCCCTGCGAAACGCCCTCAGCCCGCAGTGGAAATCGCCCACCGGGCTCTTGAAGAACAATCGGCCGATGGCCGACAGCACCGGATTTCCCAAGTAGCGGTGCAGCGCCGGCATGGCCCCGGGGAGGATGCCTCCCTTGAACCGGTTGCCCATCACCAGGTCGTACCCTTGGTCGAGCTTTTCGAGGAACCGCGGGATGTGCGAGAAATCGTAGCTGCCGTCGGCGTCGCCCATGACCACGTACTTCCCCCGCGCCGCCGCGATGCCGCCCAAAAGCGCGCTGCCGTAACCGCTTTGCTCGACCGAAACCACCCGCGCCCCCATCCTTGCCGCGATGTCCCGGCACCCGTCGCTGCTGCCATTATCGGCGACGATGACTTCACCATGCACGCTGTGCTCCTGCAATGTGTGCCGTGCTGTCTCGATGCACAAGCGCAAGGTCTCTGCCTCGTTCAAGCACGGCATGAGCACAGAGAGTTGGATATGCTGAGCACACTGTGCTGGATTCGGCTTTGCCGCAATCCCGGCAGCCAGAATGGTTCCGTTCATTGCCTCATCCTCCCTCGCCCTCCGGCAACTCGGCTAGTACTCGTTCGCAACCAAGTCGGCTTCCTTAGTCAATGCGGCGTCCGTTGGTGATGTGGAGACCGTGGCCACGACGCCCTGATTCACGACG
>JANLFZ010000325.1:3871-7060 GCA_024653385.1 Thermoguttaceae bacterium
CAGTCCTTAGCAGCATCGAGTCGTCCATACAAGGGGCCATCGCGCGAGCGGACTCCCCCGTCGTCCCCGTAGGGCGGCACTTCAATGAGCGCCATGCGCGTGGGCGCGCCAGAAGCTACCAAGGTCTTCGACACTTGCTCGTACGTCGGAAGCGCCTGTTGACAAACCGGACAATCGTAATGGTAGAGCACGATGATCCAATTGCCTGACCGAAGCCGATCGCCGACGTCAATATGCCTCAGGAGCGGAAACCGCTTGCCGACCCATGTGGCTGGATCACGAATCACAACTCTGCCGTCACCCAACATCTCACCAGATTCATCGACACGAGCTGCACTACAGTTCGCCATGAGGACACCCGCAGGAATGCCGATCGCTACGGATGCGGCCACCGCCGCGCCGGCGCGGCGAAAGCGGGAATCGCGAACGCGTCGCTCGTCCTCCGCCGGCCAAGCCGACAATGCGACAACACACGCGACATCCAGACAGAACGTGTACCAGGGGTTTACGGCCAGCTTACCAAAACACCCGCAGCTCGCCTCGCCTGAGAGGCCCTTCAGCGCAGAAACGCAAGCGAACACGCAAAAGCAAGCAACGGCGACGAACCGGGTTGCGCGCGAATACACCCCGGCCAGAAGCCACGATCCAAAGAAGATCTCGAACTCCACAACGGCGGCCATGAACCATCGAGAATGAAGAAGACCGTGCGTCAGCGTCGGTTCGGTGGCCAGTTCATACGCTTTGAGCGCGGCGGACACCAAGAGCAGCAAAGCAACCACCAGTCGAACGCGATGATAATGAGAGTTGCTGCTCTTGTCGGGCATGGCGCAACTCCTTTGCTACTTGAGAACGCGAACCCTTACGGGAATCGCCACCCCACGAACCGCCGGCCGCTGGAATACCTCAATCGTGGCGTCGAAGGACGAGTTCCCGCTGAGGTCGATCTCGGCGACGACGCGCCCGAGAGAGTCATCGTGCGACCCTTCCACCGCACGCACGAACCTCAACCTGATCCGGGCGTCGGTGCATCGGCACGCAATCTCTCCTTGTGAACTACCGCCACCCACTCCACGTGAGAGATCGATCGAGACCGTCCTGCTTCGCTCGCTGGCAGGCGCCAACACGACCACCCGCGAAGGGCACGCAATGATGCTATCCGGGTATCGCCCCGAAAAGGGCACCACGATCGTCGACTCAACGCGTCCGGATCTTATGGGGATGCGAATCTGACCTTCGAGCGACGCCGGGGCGACCATGCCGCGAGCTTTCGCCTCGAACGTCGCGATGTAGCGCACGGTGTCGGCAGCGGCGTTAGCCGATCGAAAGCGTGTCTGCTTGCCGTGGAGGAACGTGCATGTCACCCGCTTGTCGGTCGAAGCAGCCTCACCTGCAATCTCGATCGGACCATCCCTGACGCTGTTCACGCCCACGACCGCAAACTGTCTTGTCGCATCGACTGTGCCGACTGCCCCGAAATCGATCTCTGGCGGCTCGGCGCGCGCCGGCATCGCTTTGTAGAGTACGGCTGAGAACTTTTCTGGCCCCATGTCGGTCTCTGCAAACTCCACGACGAAGGCGCTTCCGCCGTGCCCGTCCATATTGCGGACATCGATCTTCATCAGCAAATCGACGGAAGAGCCCGGCGGGATCACCTTGCTCGACGGGGTGACCGACGCGCACTTGCAGCCAAGGGCGATGTTCTTGATTCGCAGCGTGCGACCGCTCTTGTTCGGCCACCGAAAGGTCAATGCTACTTCGGATACGCTGGGGTCGACGCGTCCCAAATCGGCCTCGTTGCCGTTGAACAGCGTGAATTCCTCGGGCGCGCATGCCGAGAGCGCATCACCACGCGCGTTCCACGCAGGGCAAGCGAGGACAACCATTGCGCCGGCCAGCCCGATTGCGACAGATTGTGCGATCCAACCGCTCACTGTAGCGCTCCGCACGCCCATAACTCTCCTCAATCCTCAATCGCGACCAGAGAGCGCCAAAGAGCCGCATGTGCCCGCGCAACGGCAAGCAACACGCATTACACGCACGACTCCGGCGCAGGGTGCTCTTGCCTCCGCTGCCTGAAGCGCTTCCCGGTATAAGCAGACGCCACCCCGACAGCGATGCCGCCTATGCCCGGCAACACGTACCACAACCACAGCCCATGTGGCCTTGGGTATCGTACCGCCATAGCCACACCGGTCCACGACCTCTCAAGAGCGGCCCGGTCAATGACCACTCCATCCGGAGATGCAAACGGATCGTACGCGACGAGTGCCCCAGTATCCTCTTCCCTCAATACAACCCCGAAATGCCCGATGCCCTGGTGTCGCCTTTTGACGAAGAGAACCATAGGCGAGGTAACAGACATCAGGTCCTCGAAATCACCTCGCCATATTGCACATTCGCAGTCCAACGCCTCCAAGCAGTCCCTAATCTGCGCCAGAGACGTCTCTCCCGATGCGCCGGGACGGAGGATTCCGAGGACCTTGTCCTCGGGGAACTCTATCTGGAAATAGTTGCAGAGGATGCGCACAGCGAACTCGCCACACCCGGTCACGCGGGCGGGTGTGTTCTCACATACGCACAGGGGAAGCAGGGCAGCAATGGCAACCGACATCGACACGGCTCCTTCGGCGCGTTACGTCTTCGGCGATTTGCGGGCTCTCGCCCGGCACACAAAATACCCGACCAGCCCCCCAAGTATACCGATGTTCACAGCGATGATGGCGACACGCCAACCACTGCGGCCAGCGAGGGCTCGAGCGGCCTCCAACTCCCGGGCCTTTCGCAGTTCTCGGAACGCTTCTTCTTTCGTATACTCGCTTACGGGCAACCTGGGTCTGTTCATGTCGCGGGCCAACTTGGCCGCGGTGCCCGCCTCATCGACAACGTAGGTTTCACGATCCCTGGTATCCACGTAGGTGGTGCCGCTGGGGAACGTCAATTCAAACGCGCTGTCCGCAATCCCAGCGTTGATCTTGACCGCTTCGACTCTTGCGGTGAGCACGGAAGTAACAAGCGTTTCCTTCACCTCCGGAAGCGTCTTCGGGCCCTTCACAACGTAATCAGAGTCGTACGAGGTAATCGTGATGCTCGCCGGATAATGCGACTCGCCGCTCGAGTAAAACGACGTTATGCGAACGTCTGACAACGGAACAGTCAGCCGCCTACCGCTGGGCTCCTCCCTAACCGTGA
>JANLFZ010000326.1:0-781 GCA_024653385.1 Thermoguttaceae bacterium
GGTCGATGCGGGGTGGGTGGGGGCCGGGGATGCAGAACCCGTCGATGGCCACCTGATAATCTCCTTCGATGGGCCACCACGTGGTCGGGTTCTGAAGCGCCAGGCGGTCGGTAGTGCCGTCCGCGTAGGTGATCACGATTTCGCCGTTATCGAGTTGGGAGTGCATCGGGTGGGTCGAGCCGGCCACCAGGAACCAAACGTGCCGGGCCCGACCTGATAGCGGGATCGTCACCTCGGCAGGAAAATTCTCCCAGCGGGACGTGAAGATCACGTTGGGCGCGGTTCCCGGTCCCGGCGTCGCGAAAGGAATCTTCTGCGGACTCAAAAACCGACCTGCGCTGCCGGCGGCTGTGCGCAGCGCCGCGTCGTCGATCTTGGGCACCTGCTTGCCGCCGTAACACCAGTCGCCGTATCCGAAAAGTGGGATCTGAAGCGAGCAGTAAGGCGACCGGGGCGCGCGATATTCGTGCTTGAAGATCTCGGTCACGCGATCGTTGAACCACTTGCCGAGGTCGAGGCACTCGCACGCCGAAACGAGCGTGGGATCGGCCGGGCGCCAATCGACCACCGCGCCTTGCACGACGCGCCCTTTGCCAAGGTCCGCCGAAATCGGGTTCGTGCCCGGCACAAGGCCCTTGGCCGAAATATGGAGCATGGGCGAGCGCGCTCGGGCCCCGATCTTCACGGGGATGGTTTGCACGGCGGCGCCGCAGGCCATGGCAACTTGGGTGTCGACGGGGTTGGCTGTGTTGTTGCGGATGGCCAGCCGCACCAATTTGTC
>JANLFZ010000326.1:791-6173 GCA_024653385.1 Thermoguttaceae bacterium
GGAGGTCGGGCTTCGAACTCGATAGGCATCCACCAGGCAAGTGCCCCCTGCTCGACGCGGACGAAAGCCGTGCGGTGGCCGAGCGACGCGGCAAGCGTGGCCCGCACCGACGTCCCTTCGCTCGCCGCGTGCTGAAATGCCCCCTGCGGATCGACGATTCTCCCGGCCCGCGCTGGCGCCACGCTCGCAACCAAGCTCTCGCCGGTCGCGGCGACAGCCGGGCACAGGCACCGGGCGGGCTCGGCCCCCGCCCAACGGATTTCGATCTTCGCTCCGTCCGCAGTCGGCGCGAGGACCTCGATCCTCGGCTGTCCGACGGATTCGATGGACTGCCAGGAGGTTTTCTGCCCGCAAAGCGTGACCTCGGCCACGTGGGCGGTTCGGGCTGGTACCTGGAGCCGCAATCGCATGGCGCGGCGAAACTTTGCGCGGACCACGAAGCTCTCGGTCCGGTCCGCACGCGAGTAGCCATAGCCCACATCGGGCGTGTCGATCGAGGCGCTGGTCCACGTGCGTGGGAAACCCGGCCGGATCACGAGGTCGCCTTCCAGGGCGTCGGGCATGATGCCGAAGAGCCCTTCGACCAGCGCGCGGGTGAACATCCCCACCGTATCGGCGAAATCGGTGCACAGGCCCGCCATGCGTCCATGCAGTTCCGAGGTGCCGATGCACGCGCCCGGCGCGCGGCAGCAGAACATCGAATCGACAATCGCTCCGCGCCACAAGTCGTAAGCCTTTTCGGGCCGGCCCGATTGCCAGCAGGCCAGAGCCGTATGGGCCACCTCGACCGAGCACACATCGCGCACGCTCCAAATATACGGCACCCAGTTCGAAGACCAGAGCATCTCGGAGCTGCCCTCGATCGGGATGTGCTCCATGGCCGTATCGACGTAGCGGAGCATCTGCCACGCTTGGAACGGGTCGGGGACCGCCGAGTCGATGGGGTGATAGACACTCGGCAACTCGGCACTCGGATGAAGCCGTTTCAAACCCAACAGGTCGCGGTACTCGGCGTACCAGCCGCACGGGGGCATCCAGAGCACGCGGTTCATCGCCGCCAGGGTTTTTCGGGCCTCGCGCTCGAACGGCTCGGGGTTCTGGCCGATGAGGCGCGCCAAGCGGGCCGCCATCACAAGCGCCCGGTAATTGTACGCCGATGCCTGCGTGCACGCCCCGCCGCTATAGTGATGGGCATCGCTGATGAACGTGTTGGCGAAGTTCTCATACAGCCCGTCGTCATCCGGATCGAAGCAGCGTTTCTCCCACTCCAGGTGCGCCACGAGCGTGGGCCACATCTCGCGCACGAAATCCATGTCGCCGGTCCAAAGGAAATGCCACAAGAGCTGGTCGATGTAGACCTGCTGCATGTCATAAGGGCCGCGCGCGTCCTTGGCCGGATGCACCGGGATGTAACCGCGTGTGTAGAAAACCGAGTCGTTGGCTTGCCGGGCCAGATTGTACTGGGGATCCGCGTAAGGCTTGCCGGCAACCGGTTCCTTAAGCTGGACCGCGGCGAACGTGCGGAAGTGGGTCCTGGCCCGATCGTGCCAACCGAATTCGCTCCCCGCATACGCCCCCCGCCACCCCAGATACGGGGCGTGCCAGGCTACGCCGCCGTGGACGTAGACGGGCGGATCCCAGATGCCGTCGGCCGCGGCACCGATGGCCGGTACGGCGGCATTCATGAACGGGTCGGGGGTGCTCACCCGCACCCGCTCGGCAATTGCCCGGCGCCGCGCCTCGGCCGCGGCGAATCCTTCAGGCAGTGCTTCTGGCTTGGGAGCGGCAGCATTCGACGCCAGCCAGTCGACGGCCAGCCACAGCGGCTCGCCGGGCCGGAAGGCTCGCTGCCCGGCCAGAATCGGCCGCTTGCTGCCTGTCGAGGCGAGCAACCCTGCGGGCGTGCCGAGTTGGTCGGCATCGGCGATCTTCAGTCGCGATTCCCGAGGCACGGTGCCCACCATCGGCCGTCCTTTGTGCGCAGGCGAGCGCAGCTCGAACCCGGTCGGGATGATCTGGAACTGGTTCTTCTCGCAATCCTCGGGCTTCAGCCAGCAGACCGATTCGGGGCAGTACCCGCATGTATCCAGATTGGTCCATTGGTTGAACCCCGACGCCCCGCCAAACGCCCAAACCAGCTCGCCGGCCTTCGCGTCGGCCGACGGCGAAACACGGAGGACGACGCCTTCGCTTTCCGGCCGGGGGAGTACATCCAGGGCAAGCGAGCCCGGGCCGAGCAGCCCGTCGCGAATCACGTATTGCATGGCCCCGGCTCGGTAGCGTGCTACCACGCGATCGGCTTCAAAAAGCCACTTGGATCGATCGCCCGAAGCAATGCCGAGACGCAGGGTGCCGCCTTTGCCGGGCAGGCAAAGGAGGAACTCCGGCAGATCGCCCGCATACACGAAAAACGCCGTGTTCGAGCCGTACAGCGGCCGGTTAAACCGGTTGCCGCCGTTCTCGATAACGATATCCGGCCCCTCGGGCCGGTAGCGAAGCTGCCGGGCCAGGCGCGGCAGCGGACCCCGCTGCGGCTCGCCCCACGCCAGGCGGTACTCGTATACAACCGGCTCGCCGGTGAAACTGACCGTGTAGAGCGTCTTAGCCTTGTCCTTCGGGTCGATCGCTACGGCGGTGGCCCTCGCCGCCAGCCGGTGCGCGCGCAGGAGTCTTCCGTCGGGCAAATACTCCAGAAGAGTCTCGCTTCCCTCGCCAGCCCCATCCAGCACGTAGAGATGACCATCGCAGTCCACGGCGATATCATGCGACGTGGGCGTCGATCGCTGCGCCGTGCTGAATTGCCGCAACAACCGACCTTCCAGATCCATTTCGTAAATCACGGACGACTGGTAGTTCATGACCCAGATCGTCTTGCCCGATGAGGCGACCGCGCAAGGGTTGCCGGCGACCGGAGGCCTGATGTTCCTCGGCGGACCACCAGACTTCGGGAACACGGTGACCACGTCCCAGGCCCCCGTAGCGACGAACGTGTCGCAGGCAGCTACGCCGTGGCCGAGGTACTTGACGGCCCCTGCGCCCAGGTCGCGTGCGGGCAGGTGTTTTCCGTCGCGGTCATAGCACCGGACCCAACCGCCGAACTCGCCCACCCAGAAGTGCTCCCCGTCGAACGCCAACCCGCGGTTCATGCTCGAGCAGCGGAATATCGCCCGCCCGAGGTGATAGTGCATCGGTTCCTCGGCGGTTGTCGGAACCGAGACCACCAACGCAGCCGCGAAAATCAGGCATCGTGTCGTGTTCCGCATGATGGTTGCCCTTTATTGCTGCGAGCGGCGCTAAGCCGCAAGTGGAAGTCCATGCACACCGCGCCGAGATTCCCCTACTGGGGCACGGTCCCACGACCGTGCCATTCCTGCGATCTGCGGTCTCCTGCTCTATGGGAATGGAGACCTTCGGTCTGCCGGAGTGCTGGGTCGGTAGGGCCGCGCACAGCCGGTGACCCGCGCGAAACCCGTCAGCGTTTTCTTTGGAGTAAGGTGGCGAACGTTTCGAGCTGGTCGTAGCGGTCTTGCCAGGTAGTGTACATTGCGCCGACGAGGCCACCGGCCCAACAGAGCTTATACGCGCAAGTAGGTCTGTTCGCAAGGCCCAGGTGTCGGCGTGCCGGGCGTGACGGCTCCATCCTCGAATACACTGTGTGAGTTTGCTTGGCGATAGTCGTCCTTGCCGGAAAAGACGCTGGTATCCCCTGAGCCGATTCACGACCCGCCGGACTATGGCGCGGCGCAACAAACGGCGATCTGGCCAAACCCGGCCTACTTTCCGCACTCGGGTCTTCGTTTTCTTCGAATTTCCCGGCGGCAGGTCAGCCGCCGTAGTCGTGGGCGGATAGCCCCAGCAGTTTGAGGAGCCGGCGTTGAAGGCGTGTGAGTTCGGTGACCATGACCTCGGCAGGACGCTGGCGATGTGTCAGCGTGTGCCGCTGCACGGACTCGAACAGGTCGATCAGTCGCCGGGCCGTCGGGCCGGTCGGCGTGGAACCGCCCGAAGAGGCCCCGGCCGGCGCGGTCGTCGTTCCAAGCGAGGGCCTGCTCGGGCGAAAGGCCGAGGAACGTCGGATCGCAGCCGGCGACCCACGCGCCGAGGCCGTAGAGCGGCTCGCGGGAGAGGAGGCGGTTCTTGACCAGCACGGCCAGGACGCGTGCGGCGGGGACCTTCGTGCGGCGGTCGTGCGGTGGCAGGAAGGTCGCGAGGAACTCCTCCAGCCGCATCCGGCGGAGGAAGTCGTCGAGGATCGGCAACGCGTCGACGGTCCACGACCGCAGGACGTAGCCGCCCGAGGCGGCCTGGCCACGCGCGAACGGGACGCCCGCGCCGTGCGGGTGACGCCACCGGAATCGGCGCGCCCGGCGGAAGCCCCCGGGCGCGCCGCCTTGCAGCACGCCCTAGCGCCGCTCCCGCCCCGCCTCCATCAGCCGGCCATACCGCCGCGAAACATGCTCGGCTTGACGCGGCGACTGCAATTCACAGAAAATCCGAGCGAGATGTGCGGAAAGTAGGTCGAAAGGTCCTCAAGAACAAGGCTAATACTCTGTTCAGCAAGGACTTAGAGAGCGTCCGGCGCAGTTCTTCTTTCTGAACGATCGCCTGCCTTCCTGCGGGACTCACGGCAGAGCGATCCGCAGGTCGAACGGCTTCGAGTCGATGCGATCGAGGACCTGCACCTCGCTGATTTGCACGAAACGCCTGGCCGTGACGGCGAAACGCACGTACCGGGCCTCGACCGGCCGCGGCAAAACGAGGTCGAAGACCGGCGCGGTGGCGTTCTCTTCGTCGGGCCACATGAGGTTTGCCGGAAGGTCCTTCCATCGCAGATCGAGCTTGAAGAAGCCCTGGCTCGTGAACTCGCGGCCGTCGGTCGAGGTGAGCACCTCGATTTGGTCCCTGACCTCGCCCTTCAGTGCGTCCCAGAAGGGATATCCGGTCAGGTGGATCCGGAATGCCCCGCACCGATGGGGATCTTGCAGGTCCACGGTGATCGCCGGCTTCTGGCCCTCGGTCCAGAGCAGGCCGAAGCTGGCGGCGATGCCGCCCGCGTAGGGCGGCCCGATGATGCCGTCGGTGAGCTTCTTGCCCTCCGGGTCGCCCGCTCCCCAGTTCGTGCCCGAGGGGATCGACACCGTGTAGGGCTTGCCCAGGGCGAGGTTCTTGCCGTATGTCACCCAGCGGGGCACGAACTTCTCGCCACCCACGTCGCGGCCGTCGGAGTAGCCCGGGCGGATGTCTTTTGCCGCTTCCGCGTCGCTAATGCGCAGCGACTGCACGATCGGATGGTCGGCCCCGGCCACGTGGATCGTGTAGCGGTGCGGGAAGGTGCGAACCAGTTCGGTATGGCTCCGTTCGACCAGCGACCGGTCGTCTTGC
>JANLFZ010000326.1:6183-7061 GCA_024653385.1 Thermoguttaceae bacterium
GCCCCAGCGCGTGCAGCCTCTACGCGGTGCGGATGGAGGCTGCACGCGCTGGGGCCCGCCGCGGAGCCGTCGAGCAGGTACTTGACCAGCACCGAGCGGGTTCCGGGCGGGATGCCCTCGACCGTCTCGTAGCGAATCACGTCCCACGGAGGCTGCGTGTCCGCAAGCGAATAGCTCTTGACCCAGGTCTTGCCGCCGTCGAACGAGTGCAGGAAGTCGATGTGCGACTTGGGGGCGCGGTTGTAGAGCCGACCGCCGTACACCAGCCGGGTGATGTCGCGCGGGGCGTCGATGCGGAAGACCACGTAGGCATCTTCCTTGGCCTTCTCGGCGTGCAGCACGCCCATGTAGCCCGGGTGCTCCTTCTGGGCGACCACGTTCTTGTGCTCGACGGCAAGAGGCTTCCATCGCTCCCCGCGGAGGTCGGGCCAGACGACGATCGACTCGGTCTGATCGCCCGCGCCCACAAAGACCGTATTCTTGCCCAATAGCAGCTTGGGCTGGGTCTTGCTGTTGAGCTGGGTGATGGTCTCGATCTCGACGCGGTGCAGCCGGGCCGAAGCGCCGGTCGACTTTCCCGAGAGCACCATCTTCACCAGGACCTCGTAGGCCCCGTTGACCGGCTCGACCAGGTCGAGCCGGACGGGAGAGCGTCCGGGCCGCTCGGCCTTCCACACTTCGCGCCACGAGAGTCCGTTCGTGGTGCTCACCAGGATCTGGTTCTGCGACGGATTGGCCCCCGGCTCGATCTCGGCCTGGATCGTCATGCCGGTAATCACGTTGGCCCCGTCGATCTTGAAGACGACCTCGCCGGGACGCTCGCCGGCCGGCTCGAGCCCCTCGGGTTCCACCGCGCGGAGGTTCGACACCCAATGGGC
>JANLFZ010000327.1:0-3574 GCA_024653385.1 Thermoguttaceae bacterium
GCCGACGTTGCCGGCGCCGACAATCGTGATCTTCGGACGTGGCATGGTTTTCCTTCGCAATGGGTGGCTCGCGGCGAACGGTCGCTAGGGGTTCCCTCGGCCCCCATTTCGACAGCGCCCGCAATCCTCTCATCCTAGGGAACCTGTCGATCTCGACAACCCCAAGTCGCCTCGGTCACTCGATCGGGACCCAAGGCCCAAATCGACCTTTGGTTCCCTTCAGGGGACCGTACGGCACCCCACCGTTGGGATGTGATTGCTGGGGTGTGGGTCGTGGGCCCTTGGCTGGCGTCGGCAGCCCGCGGCCGATATCGTGGAGGACGCTGGCCGGGCGCGGGACCCGGTACTTTCGGACTCTTGGCCACGCGGAGGGATCGTCATGCACCCATCGTGGACACGTCGGCAGTTCCTCGGAGCGGTCGGGGCGATGGCCGGAGCCGGTGTGACGCCGGCGGCCCAGACCGAGCCGGGCGCCGCCTGCACCCTCGAAACCGATTGGCTGCGCTATTCGATCGGCACGGACGGGCGCAATCTGCGCTTCACCGACAAGCAAACCGGCAAGGAGTGGGCCGCGCCGGGCGACCACCGTTTCGCGGCGGTGCGCAAATCCGGCAAGAACTTCCCGGCCTCGTCGGTAGGCCTGGCCGAGGGCAGGCTGGCCGTGGCGTTCGGCGACTCGGGCGTCCGCGCTGTGTTTCGCCCGGTCAGCCATAAGCGGCACCTCGTCCTCGAGGTCGTGTCGGTCGAAGGCGAGGGGATTGAGGAACTGGCCTTTGGCGACGTCCCCTTGGCACTTCGGGGCACGCCCGACGAGCCCTTCGCGGCGTGCGCGTTGGCCTTGAACCTGCAAACGAACGTAGCGGCGTTGCCCTGCCCGCAAAGCCGCCTGCGCGCCGTGTGCGTGCCGCGGTTCGGGCTGGCGGGGGCGAAGATGGCGATCTGTGCCGCTCCGCCGGGCATGCTTCGCGAGGCACTCCAGGAGGCGGTCTCGGCCGCGCCCGAACTGCCCCACTCGCCGCTGGGCGGTCCCTGGGCCATGGGGCCGGCGATCAATCAGGGCTCGTATCTGTTCAACTTCGACGGGGTCAGCGAGAAGAACGTCGACGACTGGATCGCCCTGGCCCGCAGCCTGGGCATGACCCAGATCGACTTCCACGGCGGCTCATCGTTCCGTTTCGGCGACTGCGTACCCAATCCCGTCGTGTATCCCAAGGGGCGCGCGAGCCTCAAGGCGGCGATCGACCGGCTTCATGCGGCGGGAATCGCGGCGGGCTTGCACACCTACGCGTTTTTCATCGCCAAGAATTGCACGTGGGTCACGCCCGTGCCCGACCCCCGGCTGGCCAGCCAGGCGGTCTTCACGCTGGCTGCCGACCTCGGGCCCGAGGCGACGGCGGTGCCCGTGGTCGAGTCGACCGCCGAGGTCTCGACGATTACCGGGTTCTTCGTGCGCAACAGCGTCACGTTGCGGATCGACGAGGAACTCATCACCTTCACCGGCGCGAGCAAGA
Organism: Thermoguttaceae bacterium; assembly: GCA_024653385.1. GTDB lineage: Bacteria > Planctomycetota > Planctomycetia > Pirellulales > Thermoguttaceae > JANLFZ01. The sequence goes on from JANLFZ010000327.1 coordinate 1,512, forward strand.
CCGCGCCGTACCAGTTCACCGGCTGCGTGCGGGGCGCGTGCGGTACAAAGCCTGCCCGGCACGCCAAGGGGGCCAAGGCGCACCATCTCAAGGAGTGCTTCGGCCTGTTCGTGCCCGACCCGCACACCTCGCTCTTCCTTGAGGTCGCGGCGCGCACGGCCGAGACGTTCAACGAGTGCGGCTTCGACATGATCTACTTCGACGCCCTGGACGGCGAGGATATCCTCGGCGGCGCCGAGAACGCATGGCACTACGGCTCGCGTTTCGTCTACGAGGTGTGGAAGCGGCTGACCCGGCCCGCGCTGATCGAGATGAGCACCTTCCACCATCATCTGTGGTGCGTGCGTTCGCGGCACTGCGCCTGGGACCATCCCAACCGAAGCCACAAGAAGTTCGTCGATCTCCACGTGGCGTCGAACGACGAAACCCGGCGGATGTTCCTGCCGGGCGAACTGGGATGGTGGGCGCTGAAGAGTTGGTCCGGTCCCCAGGGCGAGCCGACCTTTCCCGACGACATCGAATACCTCATGGCCAAATGCCTGGGTACCGACACCGGCTTCGCCCTGATGGGCATCGACCCCACGACGGCCAAGACGGTGGCCGCGCTGCCGCGTCTGGCGGGCATCATCAAGCGGTACGAAGACCTGCGGCACGCCAAGAAAGTGCCCGAGGCCATCAAGGCCAGGCTCCGCCGGCCCGGCGAGGAATTCACCTTGGAAGGGAGTCTCGAGACCGGCTGGCGCTTCCGGCCCGTCGACTACGCGAAACACAAGGTCGAGAGCGCCGAGCAGTGGTCCAGCGTGTGGAAGACGACGAACCGGTTCGGTCGCCAGCCGCTCCGCGTGCGGATCGAGGCGCTCATGGCGGCAGGGCCGTACGACGCGCCGGGAAATCCCACGGTGGCCGAGTTCCAAGCGGAAACCGAATTCGCCTCGCGCGCCGCCCAGCAAGGCGTGACCATCGCCCTGGCTCCGTCGCGCGCCCAAGTGAAGGCGGGCACCACGAGCGGCTGCCTGGCGGCCCAGAGCGAGCGGCCGTCGCCCACGGGCGCTTGGGCTCGGGTCGAAAAGCGGTTTGCGCCGCCGCTTGACCTCAGCGCGCGCCAGGCGCTGGGTCTGTGGGTTTACGGCGACGGATTGGGCGAGGTGCTCAACCTCCAGCTCCGCAGCCCCCACCATCTGTCCGGCGGCATCGGCGACCATTATATCGTGATCGACTTTACGGGCTGGCGGTATTTCGAGCTGATCGAGCCCGAGGGGGCACGCCATGCCGAACTCGCCTGGCCCTACGGCGACATCTATTCGATCTATCGCGAGTCGGTGCAATTTGGTCAGATCGAGACCCTGGGGCTTTGGTACAACCGTCTTCCGCCCGGCAAGAAGGTCGCGTGCTACCTCAGCCCCATCAAGGCGCTTGCCCTTGCGCCGCTTAGGCTGACCAACCCGGCGATCACGGTCGGCGGCCAGACGATCGTTTTCCCAGCCGAGATCGACAGCGGCTCGTATCTCGAGTTCCTCGGGCCCGGCGACTGCAAGCTTTACGGGCCGCAGGGCCAGTTGGTCCGCGAGGTAAAGCCCGAAGGGCCGATCCCCATGCTCGACCCCGGCGAGAACCGCGTCGAGTTCCGCGCCACCACGGCGGGTTCGAGTCCGCGGGCGCATGTCACGGTGATCACCCAGGGCGAGCCGGTGGCGTGACGCGGCCAGAGGGCTATCGGGAAGGAAGACGACCGCCCCGAGTGGATTGACGGCCCCGGTGGAGCGTGGTAGGTTGGCAGCCGTTCGGATGGCACTCTTTTCTGGCGGGCAACTGGTTGCCGACAAGGTGGGTGCGCGACGGAGCCCGCGCGTCTCATTCAGGTCGAAAGGGGAGGTTCGAGTCATGGGGTCTGCACGTCGGTATCGGCTGGTTCGGGCGGCCGGGGTGTTTGGGGTCTTGGTGTTGGCGGCAAGCTGGGCGGCCGCCCAGAACGTGCCGCTATTGCGTTACAACTTCCAAGCCGGGCGCGCGTACGCGTACGAGGTCAAGATCCTGGCTGATTTTGGCGACGAGGAAGAAACCCG
>JANLFZ010000327.1:3584-5538 GCA_024653385.1 Thermoguttaceae bacterium
CCTGTCGGCCAACGAACAACAGATGACGTTGACGCACTCAGGGACGCTGGCGACGCACACGAAGCTCAAGCCGGGCCGGGCCCCATCGCCCGGCGGTTTTCCCCGGGGCATGCCGCCGTTTCCGCTGGGTGGACCCAGGTTTCCGCGCGGACCGAGGTTCGGCCCGCCCGGTCCCGAGGGCGTGACGATCAACCGCCAGGGCGAGATGCTCGTCGCCCGCGACTTGGACCACCTGCCCTACCTGCTCGGTGACGCCGAGTTGCTCGTGATCGAATACCTGCCCGCCCAGGCGGAGGCCACGTGGGTCAAACAGCGGGATATCGTGGTCCAGGAGCGCAAATCGTCCGACGGCCCGTTCCCACCGATGATGTTCGCCCCCCCGGGCGCCACGCCGCCCACCTCGCAGCGCGGCGGAACGGAACGCACCGTGTACACAATCGCGGGAACGACGGGCGACGCGATCCGCGTCACCAAGAGCTACCAGCTTCAAACCGGGGTCGAGGCGGGAGGGGTGGTCCGCTTCAACATGACCGGGTCGGGCGAATTCCAGTTCGACACCAAGGAAGGTCTGATCCGCACCCTGTCGATGAAGTACGACATCCAGATCAACGAGCCGAACGTCACGGTGCGCGTGCCCGTCACGTTGACCTATCGCCTCCTGACGCCCGACGAACTGGCCCAACACAAGAAGCGTGCCGAAGAAGCCCGGGCCAAGTTGGCCGCGGCCGCGGCCAAGGCCAAGGCCCCGCAGCCGTTCGCCCCCGGCGAGCGCGCGAAGCTGCTGGCCGACTTGAAGTCGGGCGACACGGGACGCATGCGCGCGGCCGCCGACCGGCTCCAAAAGGCCGAGGCCGATGAAAAGGCCTCCGAAGTCGCCGCGGCGCTGGCGCCGCTGTTGAGCCATCCGGATCATTGGGTTCAAGGCGCCGCGGCCAAGGCGATGGTCGTCTGGGTCACCCCGGAAGCCGAGTCCGCCCTGATCAAGGCCTCGGCCTCGGAGAACTTCTGGGTTCGGACAGCCGCCATCGAGGCCCTCGGCAAGCTGAAGACCGAGCAGGCGGCCGAGGCCGTCGCTGCCCAGATGTACCGCAACCGGGGCGAGGTCGCCAAAGCGCTCAAGGCGATGGGCCCCGTCGCCGAGACGGCAGCCATCGGCTGCCTCAAGGACCGCGACACCTGGGCGCGGAACGAAGCCTGCCAGGTGCTGGCCGAGATTGGTGGCCCGAAGGCCCTCAAGGCATTGAAAGCCTACGCCGCGAAGCTCTCGGACTTCGAGGCCAGACCGGCCCGGAACGCCATTGCCGCCATCGAGCGGCGGCTCGGGGAGGATAAGGCGACGTCGCAGGAGAAACCCGCCCAAGCGGCAGCCTCGCCATCCAAGGCCGGCCCGGCCCGCACGCGCACCTGGCGCGACTCCAGTGGGGTGTTCGAGGTGCAGGCCGCGCTGGTGCGCTGCGAGGGCGACAAGGTGACGCTTCGGCGCAAGGACGGCAAGCTGATCCAGGTGCCGCTCGACAAGCTCTCGGCACAAGACCGGGCGTATATCGAGAAGCAGAAGAACCAGCCGGCCGGCGCGGAAGAATAGGCCGGCGGGCCTTTCCCACTCGGCGCCCTTGTGGTAGGGTGGCGGCGCGTTGCGTCGCCCGATCCCATGCGTCGCGGGGCGGCGCCCCCTTCGACTGACCGGCTTTCCGGAGCGCTAAGCCATGAAACGTCCCTTTCCGAAGCGTGTCTCCCGGCGGACCCTGCTGGCCACGGCCGGCAAGGCGGCTGCCGCCGGCCTGGCCTCTTCCTCGACCTTCACGATCGCCGCCGAGCGGTCCCGAGGGGCCAACGAGCGGCCCGGCGTCGGTTTTATCGGAACCGGCGGCCGGGCCGGGGCCCACATCGACATCTGCCTCACCTTCCAGAAGCAGGGCCGCTGCGACACCGTGGCCGTGTGCGATGTGTACGG
>JANLFZ010000327.1:5548-7034 GCA_024653385.1 Thermoguttaceae bacterium
AAACCCTACCGGAACTTCCGCGACTTGCTGGCCGACAAGCGGGTCGACGTGGTGTGCATCGCCACGCCCGATCGGCACCACGCCCCGCAAGCCATCGAGGCGGTCAAGGCCGGCAAGGACGTGTACGTCGAGAAGCCGCTGACCCACTGGTCGCAGATGGATCTCGCGGCCCAGTTGGGCGACGAGGCCGCGCGCACCAAGCGGATCGTCCAGGTGGGCACTCAGTTCGTGGCCGACGACGCCTACGCCAAGGCCCGCGAGCTGTTGAAGCAGGGCATCGTGGGCAAGATCGTCCACGTGCAACTGGGCTACTTCCGCCGTGGCGACTGGGGCGAGCGCATGCCCATTCCCGACCCCAATGCCAAGCCTGGTCCCGACCTCGACTGGGAACAGTTCCTGGGCGACGCGCCGCGCGTGCCCTATAGCGTGTCGCGGTTTTTCCAGTGGCGGCTGTACTGGGATTACGCGGGCGGGCCGGCCACCGACCTGCTGGTCCACGCGTTCACGCCGGTGTTCTGCCTGTTGGACCTCGGGTTTCCCGAGCGCGTTCTGGGCGGCGGCGGCACTTTCCAGTACGCGCGCGAGGTGCCCGACCAGTGCAACATCATCGCCGACTACGCGGGCGGACCGAGCGTGGTGATGATGAACTCGCTGTCGAACTTCACGGGGATCCAAACGATCTTGCGGGGCACCGACGGGGCGGTGGTGTGCGGCGACATCGAGCACCCCGGCGCGGGGATCCGCATCGTGCCGGTCGCCAAGGACGCCAAGGAGACCATCATCCCGTGGAACGGCGCCGGAAACACGGCGAAACTCTGGGAGAACTTCTTCGAGTGCGTCAAGACGCGGCAGCGGCCCTATAGCCCCATCGACATCGCGGTGCGGGTGCAGGCGCCCTTGAACATGGGCATTCTGTCGCACCGCGAGGGCAAGGTCGCCCGCTTCGACCCGGCCACGCGGAAGATCGTTATGGGTTAGGGCCTGTCGGCACGCGGCTATTCGGCCGCCGGGAACCACCGGCGCACGATCTGCCGGACCTCGGCAAGCCAGTCGGCGCGCTGCGACGGGGTACTCAGGATGATCGGCTCGAAGTTGCGGCGTTGGAACTTCTCGACGCCGCAGAAGCCGAAGATGCAGGTCTTCCAGAGGTTCTCCAGCGGGTCGCCGAACCACGCCAGTTCCACGTCGCGCGGCGTGTTCGACGTGGTGAAGACGACGGCGGTCTTCCCCTTGAGGTGCCCGACGACCCCGTTGGGGCCGAACTCGTACGCCACGCCCTGCCGGAAGACGCGGTCGATCCACCCCTTGAGCATCGCCGGCGGCATGGCCCACCAGTTCGGATGCACGATCACGTACCCGTCGGCCGCGCGCAACTCGTCGCAGTGCCGCTGAACGGCCGGATCGGGCCGGACCTCCTTGGCGATCTCGCGGTGCGGGAGGATCGGGTCGAATTGCTCCTCGTACAGGTCGTGGTAGACCACTTCGT
>JANLFZ010000328.1:0-1336 GCA_024653385.1 Thermoguttaceae bacterium
CAATTGGGGCTCAAGGCGCCGCGCGCCGAGGGGCCCGCAGCCGAGTTTTCGAAGCTGATCCGCAAGGAGCCGAAGTACGAGACGCAAGAGCCGTTCCGCGGCGTGGCGAGGCTCGGCACGCAGCAATTCGGATTCGCCTTGGATTGCGTGCCGCCCAAGCCGGGGCCTGCGAAAAGCCCGCCGGACGCCGGCACGCCTCCCGAGACCAAGGCGGCCAAGAAAAGCGATTCCGCCGCGAAGGAGAAGCCCAAGCCTGGACCCGCGCCGGCCTACAATCGGCTGTACTTCGACCTGAATCACAATGGCGATCTGACCGACGACAAGCCGATCGAGGCCATTCAGACGCCGGATCGCGTCTTCTACCCGAGGAACTATGCGTACAGCCAGTTTCCGCGGATCGATCTGACCCTCGACGTGGCCGGCGTCAAGGTCCAGTACGGGTTCTTCATGACGGCCATGAGGTACTCGGGCGGCGACTTCCAGTACGTCGATGTTTCGATCACGCCGGGTGTCTACCGCGAAGGTCGGATCACGCTGGAGGGCAAGGAGCGGCGCCTGGTCCTGATCGATTTCAACTCGAACGGCCGTTTCGACGACCAGGCGACCACCCGTTCTCTCGGCAACGACACCAGGTTGTATCCTTCTTACGGCGACGTGTTGGTGGTCGATCCTTCGCCACCCGGCGTCGTGGCCAATCCCTGGGACGTGACCACCTCGCCCGACCGGCACCTTGTCTCGAAGCTCGTGTGCCTCGATGGCCGGTTCTACGAACTGAAAATCACCCCGGCGGGCGATCGGGTCACCCTGGAGCCCTCGAAGGCGCCGGTCGGCACGGTCACCAGCCGCCATGAGCAGTTCCGGGCGCTCTTGTATGGCGACCTTGGCGTCGTCAAGGTCAGCGCGGGCAAGCAGCCGGTTCCGATTCCGGCGGGCCAGTGGCATCTCTTGAGCTACACGATCGACATGAGTGCCCAGCGGCAGCGCCAGCGAGAGGAAGCCGCCAAGAAGGAACCCGGCAAGAGGACGGACCAGAAACCATCGGCGCCGGCGGAAGGGGCGTGGTTGCAGGCCCTGGCCCGGGCGCTGGTGGGCGCGCCGCCGGGGGCAAGCCCTGCGCGGCAAATCGGACCGACGCTCGTGTCGGCCGCGGGCATCCAAAGCGCCGCGCCGATCGTCGTGCGGAAGGACGGGAACACGGTGCTTCCGTTCGGCCCCCCCTATCGGCCTGTCGTGAAGATCGACTACGCCGACCCGCGGCGCATGGACCTCACCCGGGTGGTCACCGAGACCGAGCGCCTCCTCGGCCGGCTGATCGGAGAGGACCTGGCCCTGGTGC
>JANLFZ010000328.1:1346-7030 GCA_024653385.1 Thermoguttaceae bacterium
CATCGACGGCGGCCGCCCCGGCGAGAAGCCTACCTTCACCATCAAGGACCCGAAGGGCCAGGTGGTGCAAGAGGGCTCCTTCGAGTATGGCTGAGGCTTTACCTGCCGGTACTCGTGGCGAGTACCATCCGAGCGTGCCGAGGAGTACCGCATTCGCGTCAAGATGAAGGTCGAGGGCATCGAGGTGCCCGAGCATGAAACCGTGATCCGCAAGGCCGATTGGGAGGCGTTCACCGCGCGGAAGAAGGCGTCGTGAACACAGGCTGGGGACAGTCCCCGGCAACGGTTACTTACGCACTCCGGTCGGGTCTTGCGCTTGCGAGGGCTACGGGCCGATCGCCCCGGCTTTCTTCATGGCCTCGTCGGCGGCTTGCGTCTCGCCGATTTGGCGCAGCGTGGCCGAGAGACTGCGATAGAGTCCGCCGCGGAACAAGCGGATGCCGCGCGACCGGGCGTCGTCGGCTTGGGGCATCCGTTCGACGATCTGGATCGCCTTTTCCAGTTCGACGCGTGCCTCGGGCAGGCGGCGCGTCATGCGGAGGTACTCGGCCAGGGCGTTGCGGTAAGAGGCCAGAAGAAACGCGAACGAGGTCACCTTGGGGTTGCGTTCCACCACCATCTCGCACAACTCGATCGCCCGGCGATAGCGGCGCACCGCCTCGTCGGTCTCCCGCTGTGCCCCGAGGAACATCGCAGACCGCGCCAAGGTGCGCGCAAGGAACAGGGTATACTCCGGCACCTGGGGGTGGTCCTTGTGCAGTTGCTCGGCGATTGCCACGGCCTCTTCGAGACGTGCTTTGGCGTCTGCCGACTGGAACCGCACCCAAGGCGGACCGCCCGGCGCCGCCAGGCACTCGGCCAACTCGCGCCGGTAGGCCGCCACCGTGGGGTGTTCCGCGGCCAACTCGCGCAACAGCCGGATCGCGGCGGCATTGGCTTCGGCGGCTTCCCGGCCGGCGTTGCGCCACACCAGTGCGGTGGACAGGTACTCTTGGCTGCACGCCAGCGCGAAGCGGTACTCGGGATTCTGGGGCGATCGCTCGACCAGCGCCTGGGCCAGGCGAAGGGCTTGGCGATGGTGCTCGACGGCCTCGGCCCCGCGGTCGGGTGGGCGCGGGCTGTCGGGCCCGGGTCGAGGCCCTTCCGGATTCGACCGGGGGCCCTCTGGTCCCGGCTTGGCGCGCGGTCCGCGCCATCGCCCCGGTCCCGCGAACGCCATGGCGCGCCCCAGGGAATTGTGCGCCCGGATCAACTCGAGCCTTCCGCGGTCCGAGTCGGCGTCGGCGGCGTGGCGCAGGGCCTGTTCGAATGCTTGGCGCGCCTCGTCGAACCGGCCGGCCGCTTGAAGGGTCGTCCCCAGCACGTTCCAGGCGGCGGCGATCTCGGCAGCGTACTTGTGTCCCCCCTCCTCCTGCGAGAGGGCCTCGTACGCGGCCAGCGCTCGGCGCAAGGCGTCCTCCGACTTGTCGGGCCGGCCCAGGATCTGCTGGATCGCGCCGACGCGGCGGTACGCCTTGGCCGTGCCGGCGCGCAGCCGCTCGTTCGCCTCGTTTCCCTCGGCATAGCGTTCGTAGAAGCGCAACAACTCCTCGAGCAGCGCCAGGTCGTGCTCCGACGGGATACTCGGCAAGGGCCAGTCGATCTCGGGATCGTCGGGCAGCGTCGCCAGGCTGTCGCGCCCGGCCAGGCGGTTGAAGATCGTCTCGAAGGCGTCCAGCGAGAGGTCGAGGTTCGCTTCGGCCCGCCGGGTGGCGGCCTCGGCCGTCTCGAGGGCCGCGGTGGTCTGGAGGTACCCGATCCAGCCGATCGTCGCGGCCAGCACGAGCAGGGCCAAGGCGACCCCGCTGAGCGAAGCGACCGCGCGATGCCGCCGGCACCACCGCCAGAGGCGTTCGACCGAGCCGACGCGCCGGGCGTGGATCGGTTGGTCGTCCAGAAACCGGCGGAGGTCGTCGGCCAGTTCGCCGGCCGTGGCGTAGCGGCGTTGGGGCTCCCGGGCGATCGCCTTGGCGATGATCGTCTCGAAATCGCGCGGCACGTCGGGCTTGACGCGCGACAAGGGCGGCGCCTCGCCCTCCATCACCTGGCGCAACAGCCGGTGGCGATTCGTCTCGTCGAACGCCGGCCGCAGGGCCGTCAACTCGTACAGCGTCAGGCCCAGCGCATACACGTCGCTGCGGGGTTCCGCTTCGCCGTTGAGTTGCTCGGGCGCCATGTAACGCAGCGTGCCGACCACGTCGCCGGAGTTCGTCAGCGCTTCTTCCTCACTGGGCCGGGCCACGCCGAAATCGGTGATCCACACCGTGCCCTGACCGTCGATGAGCAGGTTCGGCGGCTTGATGTCGCGATGGAGCACGCCGTGAGCATGAGCGTACTGGAGGGCATCGGCGGCCTGGATGCCGATCTGGGCGACCCAGCGGCAATAGGCGGGTGTGTCGTCGGGCGAGACCGGGGGCAAGGGCGCGGCGCGAAGTGCCGGCGCGTCGTCGCCCGAGGACGCGGCCGGCTCGGCAGACGCCGGCGCGGTCGGTCTGGCCGTCGCCTGCCACGCCTCGGTGCTGCGGACCTTGGCCGAGCCCGCCGTGGCCGTGGTGCGCCACGCCCCGATCAGATCGCCCAGGCTCAGGCCCTCGATGTACTGCATCACATAGTACGCGATGCCGCCCTCGTGGCCGACGCCGAATACCGGCACGATGTTCGTGTGGTGCAGCCGGGCCGCGGTGCGGGCCTCGCGCTCGAACCGCTGGCGCGAGCGTTCGCTGGTCATGGCGCCGGGGGGCAGGACCTTCAAGGCCACGCGGCGGCCGAGCGATTCCTGCCGGGCCTCGTAGACCACGCCCATTCCCCCGCGCCCGATCTCCCGCACGATCCGGCAGTCGCCCAGGCTCTCCAGCGCCGGTACGTCGACAGCCCTGCCGCCCTCGGCCGAGGCCGTCGACAGCGAGCCTTCCTTGTGCCGGCGCAGTTGTTCCATGGCGGCTACCGCGGGAAGCAACTCGCGGATCTGCTCGGCGAGGTCCGGATACCGCTCGGCGTACTCGGTGACCGACGGGTGCTGGCCTTGGCGGTGGCGCTGGGCGAACTCTTCGGCCAAGAGGTCGAGCGGGTCGCGCTGGTCGTTCAGCTCGGGCATCGGCGACACCTCTATCCGCTCTCCCCACTCTCGGCCCGCAGCAAGATGTCCTTCAGCCGCCCCAAGGCCCGAACGTAACGGTTGCTGGCGGCGGTCTTCGACAGGCCCAGGACCTCGGCCACCTCGTTGTTGCTGAGTTGCTCGAAGTGGCGCAAGGCCAGCACTTCGCGGTCGATCTCGTCCATCTCGCGCAAGGCGGCCTCGACCTTGGCCGCCGCTTCGTCGCGGATCGCGGCCTGGCTGGGCGAGGTGAGGTGTCCGGCCAACTGGGCCGCCAGGAGTTCCGAGGACGCCTCGGGGGCCTTGGCGTACAACGACTGGTCGCGCGCGGCATCTCGAAGCTCGGCGCCCAGGTGCCGGCGGTGGATGTCGGCCAGCGTATTGGCCGCGATCCCTCGAAGCCAGACGAAGAAGGGGGCTTCGGGGCGCGCCAGGTACGCCTCGACGCGCTTCGCCGCGTCGAGATAGGCCTCCTGAAGCACGTCGGCCACGTCGACACGCGACGAGACCCGGCGGTCCATGCGAAACCGCACCATCCGTTCCAGACGGTCGCGGTGCTCGGTGAACAGCTCGGCCAGGGCCTTCAGGCCGCCGCTGCGCAGTCGGGCCAGCGCGTCGTCGGGAGTCTCACCGCTCATCGAAAGCCTCTTCCTCGAATAGTCCCCGATTCCCCCGCGGAATTCAACCCCCGGCCGTTGGGAAGGGGCCGGCGGGTCGCGCCCACCGGACCCACGCGCCGGCGTGGACAAAACGCTCTATTCGGCGATTGATATCATGGTCGCTCAAGGAGACCGGCTCTTCAAGGGGTCGCGGCGCGGCACGCTTGAAAGGCCCAGGCCGGCCCTCGTCCGAGTATCACGTCAACCCACTCTCATGCGACGGAGGTGTTCCCATGCGCACCCTGGTGTTCGCCGCCCTGGCGACGGCCCTTCTGGCATCGCCCGGGCAAACGCAGGAGCCGAAGAAGCCCGATCGGCCGGGCCCCGAAGCCATGTTCCAACGGCTCGATGCCAACCGAGACGGCTTCGTGGCACTCGACGAATTGCCGCCCTTCCTGAAGGAGCGGCTCGGTGACAAACTGGCCCAAGCCGACAAGAACGGCGACAAGAAGCTCGATCCGGCCGAGTTCGCCGCATTGGCCAAGGACTTGCCTCGTCGCGGTCCACCGGGCCCCGGCGCGTGGGGTCGTGGGCCCATGGGGCCGCGCCCCTCGTGGGCGGGCCCAGAAGCGCCCAAGCCGGGCGATCGCCCTGAGCCGCAACCTGGGGAACCCGGGTTGCCCCCGCGTGGCCCCGGCCGTGGCGTCCATTTTGGGCAGGGTGCTTGGCAACCCCCGGGATTTGGGATCGGGCCGCCGCCCGGCCCACGTCCCTGGTCCGCCGGTCATCCCGGCCCCAGGGGACCTGGAATGGGTTGGGGTCGCGGTTGGGGTTGGGGAGGCCCGCCACCTTGGGGTGCCCGCCCGCAAGCCTTCGGCGCGCCCGGTCTGCTCGCCCTGTTCCGCCGGCTTGATCGCGATGGAAACGGCCAACTGAGTCTTGCCGAGTTCGTCATGGGGTTGAGCCGGGTTGGCCGACGAGGGCCATCGTATGGCTTCGCACCGGGCCCCCACTGGGGTGGACCACCGCCCATGTTCGGTCCGTGGGCACACGGCGGCCCCTGGGCAGGGCCACCTCCGGCCGGGTTCAATCCGCCTTCCCGCGATGAGGCGTGGGGCAAGGGCGGTCCACGCCCGGGCAAGCCTGACGAAGCCAAACCGAAACCCGCGCCCAAGAAGGAGAAACCCGAGAAACCATAGTTCCACTGGCTGTCACGCGGGAGAAGTCCTGGCCGGCAGCGCGCCCGATCGTGTCGTCGCCGCGCTAGACCGGCACGCCAAGCGCCGACCACGGATCACGGGAGCGGGCCCGTTGTCCGTGGTCGTTTTTGTTTTTCCGGCGACTGGGCTATATTGGAGGACATGCCTTCCTCCGCAGATCAGGCCGTTGCCCTGGCGCAAACGACGGCCTCCACTACCGACGAAGACCGCGACCTGGCGTCGGCCGAACGGCACAACCTCCTGACGTTGGCCCTTCACTTGATCGTCTTCCGCATCGGGTGGACCTTCAAGCAAGAGTCGATCATCATGGCGGTGTTCCTGGATGCGATTGCCGGTCAGGATTGGGTCCGGGGTTTGCTGCCGACGCTCAGTCGCCTGGGACAGAATCTCCCCCCCATCTGGTGGGCCCGGCCACTGAAGGCCATGGACTGCAAGAAGCGGTCGTTGGCGGCGTTCAGCGCGCTGGTGGGGGTGCCGTTCTTGGGCCTTTCGCTTTTGTGGTGGGGCGTTGCGGGCAGCACCCGGCCTTGGTTGCCTTTGGTCTTTCTGGCGATCTATTTCGGCTTTTCGGTGCTTTATGGGCTTCAGCAGCTTTCGTTGGGCACGGTGCAGGGGAAGTTGATCCGTCCGACGCGACGCGGCCGGCTGTTGTGGGTGGCCCAGTTGGGCGGCCTGCTTCCGGTCGTCGCGCTGATGGCGTGGCTGATGCCTGCCTGGCTTGCCGCGCCGGGC
>JANLFZ010000031.1:0-6746 GCA_024653385.1 Thermoguttaceae bacterium
GGTTGCGGCCCGCCTTGCCGATGACGATGCCCATGTGGTCCGCGTTACCCACGGCCCCGATCACGGCCCGGCAGGCCGCCGGGACGCGGCGAATCTCGCCGCTGGGCAGGTTGATCTGGGCCCAGTCCGCGTCGCGAGCGGCCAGCACGGCGCTGGTCCCGGCGGAGCGGCACAGGGCGGCCCCCCGGCCCGGCTGCATCTCGATCGCGTGGATCGTCAAGCCCAGCGGGATAGCCGACAGCGGCAGGCAATTGCCCACGGTGGGCGGCGCGTCGGGGCCGCTCATCACCTTGTCGCCGGCCTTGAGTCCCTCGGGCGCGAGGATGTACCGCTTCTCGCCGTCGGCATAGAACAAGAGGGCGATCCGGGCGCTGCGGTTGGGATCGTACTGGATCGAGTTGACCACGGCCGGAATGCCGTCCTTGTTGCGACGGAAGTCGATCAAGCGAAACGCGCGCTTGTGCCCGCCCCCGCGGTGCCGGGCCGTAATCACCCCCTGGTTGTTGCGCCCGCCCCGCTTGCGCTTGGGGCGCAAGAGGGACTTCTCCGGCTTGGCGCCGGGCGTCAGCTCGGCGAAGTCGCTCACGCTGGCTCCGCGTCGCCCAGGGCTGGTCGGCTTGTAGTGGCGAATACCCATGGCTGGCAGGCTTCCCTCAGAAGAAGTTGATCCGGTCGTTCTCGTGCAGCGTCACGACGGCCTTTTTCCACGCCTTGGTGGCGCTTTGGCGGAACTTCGTCCGCCGCGGCTTGCCCTGGCGGTTTTGGGTGCGGACGCGCACCACCTTCACGTCGAACAACTCCTCGACCGCACGCCGCACGTCGTCCTTGTTGGCCAAAACGTTCACCTCGAAGGCGTACTGGTTCAGCCGCTCGGCCTTGTGAAACCCTTTCTCCGTCACCAACGGCCGGAGGATGATCTGGTAGGGCTCCAACCGGGAACCGGGGCTATTCGCGTGTGCCTGGGCCATGACCTCGCTCCTCACTATGCCATCTGCCTATCGGCCTGCCGCGGCCTTGGCGCGGAAGGCGTCCAGCGCGGCCTTGGTCATCAACACCGCCCGAGGACTAAGCACCTCCAACGCGTTGATCTCGTTCACCGGAAGGACAGACACACCGTCCAGGTTGCGGATGCTCTTGTACAACGGGGCGCTGTACCCCTCGACCGCCACCAACAGGCGCCGGCCATCGATCTTCAGCGCCTTGAGGATGGCGGCCATCTCCTTGGTCTTGGGCTCGGCGAAGGACAATTCGTCGATCAGCGTGACCTCGTGGTCGGCGATCTTCGCCGCCAGCGCCATGCGCGTGGCCAGTTGCACCGCGCGCCTCGGCAGGCGATAGCTCCAATCGCGCGGCCGCTTGGCAAAGGCATGACCGCCACCTCGACGGATCGGGCTGCGACGATGCCCCGCCCGGGCATTGCCCGTGCCCTTCTGCCGATACATCTTCCGCGTGCTGCCGGCAACGTCGCCGCGCCCCTTCGACTGGGCCGTGCCTTGCCGCTGGTTCGACTGGTACATGACGACCACGTCGTGGAGCAACTGCTTGCTGATCCGCGGCGCCAATTCGGCCGGGTCGATCTCGTAAGTGCCGACCTCCTGGCCGGTTCGGTTGTATACGGGCAAGCTGACCATCGGTGTTTCCCTTTCCATTGCGGGCCGGCGCTAGGTCGCGTTGGCGGGTGCGGGGCCGGGAAGCTTGTTGGTCGGGCGGATCATGACATAGCCGCCGTTGGGCCCCGGAACCGCCCCATTGACCAGGAGGAGGTGATTCTCCTTGTCGATCCGCACCAGCTTGAGATTGCGGACCGTCACCCGAGCGTGGCCCATGTGGCCCGCCATGCGTTTCCCCTTGAACACATGATGAGGAAACGTGTTCATGCCGATCGAGCCGACGTGCCGGTGGACCTTCTTCACACCGTGCGAGGCGCGCTGGCCGCGGAAATTGTGCCGCTTCATCGCACCGGCGAACCCACGGCCCTTCGAGGTGCCGATCACGTCCACGGCGGCCACGCCCTCGAACAGCCCGACGTCGAGCACCTGTCCGACCTGAAAGCCTTCGATCGGCACCCGGAACTCGCGAATCAGGCGTTGGGGCTCGCAATCGGCCTTGGGCACAAGAGCGACACCGGCCGCGGCTTGGCGCCGCTGACGCTTGCTGTCGAGCTTGGCGACGTGTCCGCGCTGGCTGCGCGAGGCAAGGCGGCGTGGCTTATCCAGATACCCCAGTTGAACCGCTTCGTACCCATCCCGCTCCGTCGACCGAAGCTGGAGGACGCGGCAGGGGCCCGCTTGGATGATCGTGACCGGGATCACGTCGCCCGCGGCATCATAGATTTGCGTCATGGCGACCTTGCGCCCTAGCAATCCAATGGCCATCGCTCTTGCCTTTGAACACGTCGCCCGTGGGAGTTGCCAGCCTCGCGGGGGTTACCCAACCGCACCCCCGAGGTTGTTCGCTGGGTTTACCCACGCAGCTTCCGGTCCATAGAGGGTCTCGGGTAACTGCTACGGTGAAATGCCCAGAACCAATATTCTAACGCTTCTACCGGCGGCTGGAAGCCTTGATCTTGATATCCACACCTGCCGGCAGGCTCAATTTGTTCAGCGCTTCGATCGTCTTGGCCGTGGCCTGCATGATGTCGATCACCCGCTTGTGGGTGCGGATCTCGAACTGCTGCCTGGCCTTCTTGTCGATATGGGGGCTGGAAAGCACGGTGTAGCGTTCGATCCGGGTCGGCAGCGGAATCGGGCCATGCACCACCGATCCGGTCCGCTTGGCGGTATCGACGATCTCGGCCGCGCTTTGGTCGAGAACCGCGTGGTCGTAGGCCTCCATGCGGATGCGAATCACTTCGTTCGTTTGACCAGACACAGACGTTTCTCCCGCCTCACGCGACCACCGACTTGCCAATACGAGCGATATCCCCAACAGGGGAAACCAAAGATGCTACCGCTTGGCCTGCGGCGTGTCAACGCCCCCGGCGAAAAACATCGGGCGTTTCCGGCCCCCGCCCTCACGAACTTCGGCCGCAGTATCCCTAATTCTCTTCCTTCTTGACTTCGGCCAAGTCCTCGATCCGGCGTGCCAATCCAAGGAACAACCGAAGCAGATCGACCATCACGTATGAGAACAGGAAAACAAAGTAGAGCAGCGCCGGCAGTGCGGCTGACAGGAAGAGAATCGAAGCCCCCGACGCGGCGGCCACCTGTGCGGGGAGGAACTTGGTCAGCTCGCCGAGAAGAGGGGACGAAGCACCACCCAGCCCCGACGATAACCCATCTAGGGGGCCAAGCCGATCGAGTCCTCCCAGTCCACCTAATCCACCGCCCAGACCCCCGCCCAGTGGTGTCGCAGCGCCGCCCAGCAACGCGTCCAGCCCGGGCAGGTTGCTTGACGAGGCCGCAGGCGCCGGGAAAAGCACCAAGTAGATCGCCAAGAGCATCTTCACTATGCCCCAGACGACCCCCACACCAAAGGCCACGGGTCCGATCCGAAGTGCCATCTTGGCCAACACGGTGACCACGCCGATCGCTTCTTCCGAGACGGTGGTCTCGTCCGAGATCGTCACCCGGAGGGTCTCGGGGTTCATGGCCACGATGGCCGCGTAGTGGCAGACAATGAACACCGCCAGGCCAGGCAGAAGCCACGAGAACGCCTTGAACTGAAGGGCCAAGAGCGTCAGCCCCACGAGGCACAACAAGCCCGACACCGAGCACGACAGGGCCACACAGTCGAGGAAGGCGGTCGAAGCCATCTGGGCAGAGGTGGAACGGTCCAACCGAACCAGCGTTCCGGAGAATCGGCTGGCGGCGTATTGCAGCAAGGCTAGCCCCGCGGTCAGAACCAGCCCCACGACGAAGCTTTGGAAGCTATTGCTCCGCGCCGCCAAGGCGACGTGGAAGACGAGCACCAAAGCCATCGCCGCATAAAGCCCGTAGTGCCCGACCAAGGTGAACAGCCTGGCGGTCGCGTCGACCAAGGCGGGAGGGAAGCGCGTTCGGGCGGCCTCCAGGAGATAATCGAACAGGTGACGCGCGCTACCCTCGCGCGAGCGTTCAAAGGCGGCCGGGGACCGTTCGAACGCCGCATGGAGCCGGTTTGCCGGGGCCGAAATCGCG
The DNA here is from genome assembly GCA_024653385.1 of Thermoguttaceae bacterium. GTDB lineage: Bacteria > Planctomycetota > Planctomycetia > Pirellulales > Thermoguttaceae > JANLFZ01. Next base: position 4,119 of record JANLFZ010000031.1, read on the forward strand.
GGAATCGCGTCGGGCGACGCCGTGCTGGGGACCGCCTGAGGTTGGCTTGCGGGCACCGGCTCCGGGGGTGGCGCGGGGACGGGAGCGGCGACGGACCGTGGAGGACTGTCAAACAGACCTTTGACCTTTCGTGCCGCGATCCAGTCCTCCATGCCGGCCCGCCACACCAAGTCGTCCGGCGAGAGTTCTCCCCGGTCGGCCAGGAGTTTCAGCTCTGCCGCGCTTACGGGCCCGCGCTGCTGGTTCCCCTGCGCGTAATACCACTCGATTGGCGCCATCGCGTATTCCTCGCTCCACGGGCCGTACGCCGAATCGGCAACTTTGTATCGTGACTCCACACGACGGCGGCTGCAAGACTGGGCCATGCTCAGGAGCGCTCTTTCGGACGGTAGCGGCGTCTTGCCAGGACGCGCTCCGTCCTGGCTCGCGACGGACTGATCCGCGTGCCAGGCCCCTGGCAGAGGTACATTAGGTACCCCGGCCGTAGGATTGCGTGGCGCCCCGAGGGGCACAAGACGCCGAGAGCCCCGCAATCGGGCATGCGAATCGTAACCTACCTTTGGTGTGGGCGCAGCACGTTTGCTGCCATACCAGCTCCTAGAAAGGCAGTGCATGTCGGCCATCTCAGTTCCGGCGTCAATTGCCCACGCGCCGTTGGAGAGGCTCGTGCGGCGGATCGGCGAGGTCTCGACGCTTCCCCATGTGGCCTTGAAGGTCATGGAGATCGCCAACGATCCGAACTCGGGGGCGGCGGACATGAAACGGATCCTCGAGGCCGATGCCGCCCTATCGGCCCGAGTCCTTCGCTGCGTGAACTCGTCGGCGTACGGGGTGCGCATGAAGATCACGAATCTTCAGCAAGCCGTGGCCTATCTCGGGTTGAAACAGATTCGCAATCTGGCCATGACCGCCGGCGTGGCCGACATGTTCCGAAACGACGAGGCGATCGGCCCTTACCGCCGCTCGGAACTCTGGCGGCACCTGGTTTCGGTGGGGATTTGCGCGCGCATGGTCGCCATGCGCCTGAAGTTCCTGAACTTCGAGGATGCGTTTCTGGCGGGCCTGCTGCACGACCTGGGCATCGTCCTCGAAGACCAGTACGCGCACCGGCCATTCTGCCAAATAGTGCAGTCCCTGGCCGCGGGCTCATCCCTGGTCGAAGTCGAACGGGAGTTTCTGGGGTTCGACCACGCGGTGCTGGGCGAGTGCGTGGCGCAGGACTGGGGGTTTCCGGAGCCGGTCCGGGCGACCATCGGCTACCATCATGCCGCGGAGAACTATCGGGGCCCGTCGACCGAAGTGATTCGATGCGTCGAAATCGGCAATCTGCTCTGTACGTTCAAGGGCATACCGTCGGTAGGAGTGAAGCTCACGACCGGTAGCACGCAGGTGCTGACCGCCCTCTCGCTGTCGAGGGAGGACCTGGCCGTACTGGCCGGAGACCTGGACCGCGAACTGGCCCTCAACGCCGACCTGTTCAACATGTGAGCCCACGTCCATGGACTTTGGCATGTTGGATCTCCGCGACTTGTTTCCTTCCGACGAGCCTGTGCGCGACGACAGCGGCGCGCTGGCGGCCCTGGCGGGCCTGTTTCCGCCGCCCGGGCCGCGGCTGCTCTTGCTGGCCGCGCCGGACGGCGAGTTGGCGGGGGTCGACGACTTCGGGACCGGGGAGAACCTCGCGGTTGCCCGGCGACTGGCCGGCGAACTGGCCCGGCGCCTGGCCGATCAACCCGCATGCTCTTGGGACGAGGCCGCGACCGACGGACCTCGGTGCGTTTTCGGTTTTCGCGTGCCGACCAGGGAAAGTTGGATTGCCTTGGGCGGGCTGTTTGGATCCGGCACGGGTGCTGCGGCGCTGTCGGACATTCCTCGGGACTACCTGAAGGTCGCCGCGGTGTTGGCTTGGGACAGCCTTCAACTCCACGCCGCCCGGCGGCGTATGGACGTTCAGGTGCGGCATCTTCGTGCCGAGCACGAGACGTTGCGATCGTTCCATTCGGAGATGCTCGTCGAGGCCGTCGAAGAGCGCGAACGTCGCCTGCGCGTGGAAGAAGCGCACGCGGCCCACGTCCAGGCGATCATGGACACGGCGCCCGACGGGCTGGTCGTCATCGACGACGGGGACCGCATCGTTTCGTTCAACCGGGCCGCGGAGCGGCTCTTTGGCATCCGCCCCGAGGAGGCCCAGGGCGCCGACGCCTGCGAGCTGATCGCCCCGCCCCAGTACCGCATGCGCTACCGCCGGTTGCTCCACCGGCTGCGGCGCCGCAAGGACCAATCGGCGTTGGGGGGCATGGTCCGCGTGAGGGGCTTCCGCCGCAACGGCGAGGAGTTTCCGGCCGAGTTGTCGCTGTCGACCCTGCTCTTGGATGATCGCTGGCACGCCATTCTGGCCATCCGCGATGTCACGGAACGCGATCGCATCGATCGCGAGCTGGCCGGTTACCGCCAGCGTCTGGAGCGGCTTGTCGCCCGCCGGACCATGGAACTGACCAAGGCGAACAACGCCTTGCACCACGAGGTGACCGAGCGGCGGCACGCCTACGAGTTGCTCCGCCTCCAGCGCGACTTGGCCAGCGCGCTGAGCGCCATCTCGAACGTCGGCGAAGCGCTCAGCGTCAGTCT
>JANLFZ010000031.1:6764-6971 GCA_024653385.1 Thermoguttaceae bacterium
GGGGCGATCCATCTGGTCGAGGAGGGCGGGGACTGGGCGCTGGCGGCCGCGCGAAACCTCTCGTCGGGGTGCCAGGCGGCCCTGGCCCGGCTCGAGGCCGATTCGCCCGAGGCGCACCTCATCCGCTCCGGCGTGCCCCAATACACCACGGCGCCGGAGTACCGCGTGCCTGTTGGGGAGACGTACTTGCGCGAGGGGCTGCGCGCG
>JANLFZ010000031.1:6981-22701 GCA_024653385.1 Thermoguttaceae bacterium
TGCCGATCCATCACGAAGGGCGCGCCTTGGCGTGCATGACCGTGGGCTCGCACACGCTGGAGCGCGTCCCCGAACAGGCCCGCACCTCCCTCGAGGCCGTGGCTGCCCAGGTCGGCGGTGTCATCGCCCGCATCACGGCCCAGGAGGCTCAGAAACGGAACGAACTGAAGTACCGCTTGCTGGCCGAGAACCTCAAGGATGTCGTGTTCTCGATGGACCTCGAGGGTCGCGTCACCTATTGCAGTCCGGCGGTGAGGGAGTTCAGCGGATACGATCCGGCCGAGGCGATCGGCAAGAACGTCCGCGAGTTCATCCCCTCGGACGACGAGTGGCGCCGCGCGTGGGCGATCGTCGCCCAAATGGTCCGCGACCAGGTCCCGGCATCGACCGAAGTCCCGTACCGCCGCAAGGACGGCTCGGTGATCCCGGTCGAGATCACGGGAAAGCCGTTGGTCGAGGACGGCCGGGTGGTATCGATCCAGTGCGTGATGCGCGACATTTCCGAGCGACGGCGCAACGAAGAGGAACTGCGCCAGGCCAAGCTGGCCGCCGAGGCGGCCAGCCGCGCCAAGAGCGAGTTCCTCACGAACATCAGCCACGAAATCCGCACGCCGATGACGGCCATCCTCGGGTTTGCGGAGATCCTCATGGGAACCCTGCCCGAGGGCGAGTCCCTCCATGCCGCGCGCACGATCCGCCGCAACGGCGAGCACCTCATGGAGATCATCAACGACATTCTCGACTTGTCGAAGATCGAGGCCGGCCGGTTCGAGATCCGGCGCGACCGTTGTTCGCCGCACCAGATCCTCGACGACGTGGTGTCGCTGATGCGCGTCCGCGCCAGCGCGAAGGGCCTGCCGCTGACGCTGGAGTTCGAGGGGCCTCTGCCGGCGACCATTGCCACCGACCCGGTGCGCCTGCGCCAAATCCTCATCAATCTGGTCGGCAACGCGATCAAGTTCACCGAGGCCGGCGAGGTCCGGCTGCGCGCCCGGCTGATCAACCATGCCGGCGAACCCAAGCTCGAATGCGAGGTCATCGACACGGGCATCGGCATGTCCGAAGAGCAGGTCAAACGCCTGTTCCGCCCCTTTACTCAGGGCGATGCGACCACCAGCCGGCGCTTCGGCGGCACCGGCCTGGGGCTGACCATCAGCAAGCGGCTTGCAGCCATGCTCGATGGCGATATCGCGGTGCAAAGCGTGCCGGGCAAGGGAAGCACCTTCCGCCTGACCGTGGCGACCGGCTCCCTCGAGGGCGTTCCGATCGTCGAGGCCGGCGAAGCCATCCGGGCCTCGCCGGAAGGGGCCGCGCCGCTACCCAGCGCCGAAAGCCTCGCCGGCTCCCGGATTCTCCTGGCCGAAGACGGCCCCGACAACCAGCGGTTGATTGCGTACCTGCTGCGCAAGGCGGGAGCCGACGTCGTCGTGGTGGCCAACGGCCAAGAGGCGGTGGAACGTGCCCTGGTTAAGTCGCCACGCGGCGAGGGCGAGCCGGTCGACGTCCGCCCGTTCGATCTGATCCTGATGGATCTCCAAATGCCCGTCATGGACGGATACGAAGCGACGCGCATTCTTCGGCAGCAAGGGGTCGATACCCCCATTGTTGCCTTGTCGGCCCACGCGATGGTCGAAATGGCTCAACAGTGTCTGGCCACCGGCTTCGACGATTACGCCTCGAAACCGATCGACCGGGCCCAGCTACTGACCCTGGCGGCCAAGTACGTGGCACGGTATCGCGGGGGTCGGGCCTCGGGCGAGGCGGCAGCTCGGGCGTCGGGGGTGGACTGATCGGAGTGCCGGCGATCTCGGGCCGCGGCTTGGCCCGTGTCCGCGCACCTTAACGCGAGAACCGAAAAAACCCCGCTTGCTGGTCATTTCGGCACGGCCGGGCGCGACCGTCACCAGGCGCCCGCCGGACGCGTGGAAATGCGGGATGTATCGGTTGTGCCGGCCGCATTTTGCCGCGGTTTTTTTTGACGGCGCCGCGAACGTGTTCTATATTGATTTTGGCCCCATTGTCCCGCTCGGTTTCTGCCCCGACTTGCGGCGCGATGGCGTACTCACCCCGGATGGTTGCTTGCATGAGACGGAACCTCGTTGCGGCCGGCCGCCGCTTGCTCTTCGCGGCGCTGGCGTACTGGACCCTGGTCGCGGCGGTGCTGGCCCAATCGGCCGTGACCATCGCCTTGCCCCAAGCGGCGGATCTCGGCGAAGTGCTGCGCCGCGGGCAGCAGATGGAATCCGAAAGGCGTTGGGGCGAGGCGCTAAGCCACTACGAGGACGCCTTGCGCCAGTTCCCCGGCGAAGAGAACCTCAAGCGGCGGTTCGACTTCGCGCGGCTTCACTATGATCTGGCCCGGCGCTATCACGACCGCAGCTTCCGCGACCTGCTGCAACGCACGACGCCGTCGGAGGCCCTGAGCCTGTACCACGAGGTGTTGCTGAAGATCCAGTCCCATTACGTCGACGTGCCGCGGTGGAAGGACGCGGTCGAGGCGGGCACCACGGGCCTTGAGGTCGCGTTGGGCGAGACCGCGTTCCTCCAGGCGCACGCCCCCGCGTGGATCGGCCGGCCGACGGACGGCTTTTGCCGCGAGCTGCGCGTCATGCTGTCGGGTCGCGTGATCCAGTCGCGAACCGATGCCCGCGATGCGGTCGCCCAGGCCGCCGCGCTGGCCCAGCGCCGGCTGGGGCTCTCCCCGGTGGCGGTCGTGCTCGAGTACGTCTGCGCGGCAGCCAGTTCGCTCGACGCCTATTCGGCGTACCTGACGCCCGACCAACTGGCCGAAGTGTACTCGCAGATCCGCGGCAATTTCGTCGGTCTGGGCGTCGAACTGAAGGCGGTGGACGGATCGTTGACGATCGTCCGCGTGATCCCCAACAGCCCCGCGCAAGAGGCCGGACTGCGCGAGGGCGACCGGATCGTCAGCGTCGATGGCCAGTCGACCGCGACCGTCACCACCGACGGGGCGGCGAACCTGCTTCAAGGGCCGGAGGGGTCCTCCGTCGTGCTCGGCGTCAAGACGCCCGACGGCCAGGTGCGCCAGACCATCGCGCGCCGCCGCCGCGTCGAGGTGCCCAGCGTCGACGAGGTGAAGATGCTTCCCGGCGCTTTAGGCGTGGGCTACCTCAAGCTCACGTGTTTCCAGGAGACCACCGCGCGCGACCTGGACGCGGCCTTGTGGGAGCTGTATCGCTCGGGCATGAGGAGCCTGGTGATCGACGTGCGAGGGAACCCGGGCGGACTGCTCCGTTCGGGTGTGGAGGCCGCCGACCTATTCATCGATCGCGGCGTGATCGTCAGCACGCACGGGCGCAACGCCCACGAGGACGCCGCCTACGCGGCCCACGAGGCCGGCACTTGGCGCGTGCCCCTGGTGGTGCTCATCGACCACGATAGCGCCAGCGCTGCCGAGATCTTCGCCGGCGCGATCCGCGAGCACGGGCGCGGCACGGTGGTGGGCAAGCGCAGCTACGGCAAGGGGTCGGTCCAGGGCATCTTCGCGCTGAGCCAAGGCGCGGCGGGTCTGCGCCTGACCACGGCCAAGTTCTATTCGCCGAGCGGTCGGCCGTATAGCGGCGTGGGGGTCGAGCCGCACGTGGTGGTCCACCAGGTTTCCCGGCCCGTGGAACCCGGCCGCGCGGCTTCCTCGCCCGCGGAGGATCCCTTCCTCCTCGCCGCGGTCCAAGTGCTGCAACAGTCGATGGCCTCGCGGTGACACGCCGTCTCTGAGTACGCGCCGGCCGACCGACGGTCGGGCGCGTGGGCTGCTTTCCCGCCCCGGATGTTCCCTCGCGCCGCTTCCCTGGTAGAATGGCGTGGTCGCCGTATCATGCACCCTTCCCAGTTCCAGGTGGAGCCATGTCGCAAGAAGAGGAACTCCGGCAGCAGCTTTACGAGCAGTTCAAGAACCGCGCGATGATCTACTATCTGATCTTCGACGAGCTTCGCAACGAACTGGGGGCGGAGAAGGCCGAAGAACTGATGTCGCGGGCGATCTACCGGCGCGGCCGGCAAAAGGCCCCGAAATACGCGGTCTTCGCTCCGGCCGATCTCGAGGGGGTCCAGCGGGCCTTTCTCGGCGGCCTGGCCGACGGGGGCCGGGCGTTCGAGCCGGAGCTTCTCCAGAGCGGTCCCGACGCGTTGGACATCAAGTTCCACCGCTGCCCGCTCAAGGAAGCGTGGCTCGAGGCGGGTCTGGACGGCGACGACGTGGCCACGCTGTGCCGCATCGCGGCCCGCATCGACAACGGCCAGTTCGAATCGGCCGGCTTCACGTTCTGGGCCGACACGTGGCAGCCCGGCGGCGACGGATGCTGCTGCCTGCACCTGCGGCCGGGCCCGGGCGCGTGACGTGCTCCATTCCTCCCCGCGATGGACGCCTTGTACCACAACGCGAAGCGGAGAAAGACCATGCCATCGAGCCGACATCCGGTTGACCGACGCCGATTCCTCGGCGGCCTGGCCGCGCTGGGCGCGGCGGCCGCGCCGGCGCTTGGACGACGACTCGCCTTCGGGGCCGAGCCTTCCGATCGGCCCGAGCCCTCGGGCGCCGGCCGCACGGCGACCGCCGGCGCCCGAGGCAGGGTCCAACAGGTTCGCGACGAGATCAAGGAGTACAAGGACCCGAAGACCGGCGCGCGGGTCCGCCGGTTGACCGGCGACGGATCGAGCAACGTGCATCCCTATTTCACGTCGTGGGCCTTCGTGGGCGATGGGGCGGAAAGCGCCATCTTCGTGTCGAACCGCACCGGGGCGTACCAGTGGTACCTGCTCGAGATTCCCGCCGCGCGACTCGTCCAGTTGACGGCGGGCGAGAAGATCTCGCCCAACATGGCGTGCGTCGCGCGCGGCGGCCGGCTGTTCTATTTCGACGGCCCGACGCTCCGCGCGGTCAAGACCGACACGCTCGAAGACCGCGAGCTGTATCGCGTGCCGGCCGGTTTCAAGCCGGCGCTGCCCACCTGCACGGCCGACGGGCGTTACGTGGCCTTCGCCTACTGCCAGGAGACGGCGCTGAGCACCGAGACCGGCCGGATCTACTCGACGATGCACGAGCGCTACTATCAGCACCCGCACTCGGTCGTCATGCGCATCGACACGGAGACGGGCGCTGCCGTGGCCGCCTGGGGCGAACCGACGTGGATCAGCCACGTGCTCATCCACCCGACGCGCCCGAACCTCATCCTGTTCTGCCACGAGGGAGGCGGCACGTGCGTCCAGCAGCGCATGTGGACCGTGGATCTCGAGCACATGCAGGCGCGCAAGGCCGTGCCTTTGTATCCGCAGCGGCCGGGCGAGTCGTGCGTCCACGAGTACTTCACCCAGCAGGGCGACGTGGGCTTCCAGTACACGCTCGAGCGCGCGGGCACGCGCGAAGAGTACAACGCCTTCATCCGGCCCGATGGCACTTGGATTCGCCAGTACCTCTTCCCCGGGGCGCGTCCCGGCCACATCCAGTCGAACTCCGACAACACGCTGGTGGTGGGCGACCGGGCGTACCTGGGCCCCGACGACAAGGAAGGGGGCAAGTACCTGGGCCTCATGACCCACGCCAACGGCCGCGTGCAAACCCGGCGCCTCGCGTGGCACGGAACCTCGTGGCTTACCCAGACCAGCCACGGCCATCCCAGCTTCAGTCCGGACGATCGCTGGGTGATTTACAACTCCGATGCCGAGAAGTGCGACAACGTGTACATGGCCGACGTCCAGAGCATTTGAGGGAACCCGTATGCTGCGAATCGGAACCTTGGCCCTGTTGGGCGGTACGATCCTGATGGGGCGCGGCGTCCTTGCCGCCGAGCCGGCCATGCGGAATACGGCCCTTCCGGTCTACGAGTGCCGGCGGGTCGAACGCGATCTGTCGCTTAGCGGCAAGGCCGACGATCCGCTGTGGCGCGAGGCCCGGCCGATGGAACTCGCCGGGCCGATCGACGGCAAACCCGGCCGCTACCGCACCACGGCCCGCATGCTGTACAACGACCGCTTCCTCTACCTGGCCTTCCGCTGCGAGGACGAACGGGTGTGGGGAACCTTCACCCAGCGCGACGCCGAGATCTACACCGAGGAATGCGTCGAGGCGTTTCTCTGCCCGTCGGGCATGGTGCGCCAGTACTACGAGATCAACGTCAGCCCGCGCAACACGGTGTTCGACGCCTTCATCCTCAACGGCCGGCCGTGGAACGGACCTCGGGTGAACTTCCGCGGACTGAAAGAGTACACCTGCGACGGCCTGGTGACGAAGACCCACATCGACGGGCCGCTCGATGCGCCCGGCGCGAAGGGGTGGTCCGCGGAATTCGCCATCCCGTTCGCCTCGCTGATCGGCCCGGAACACCTGACTCCTCGGCCCGGCGACCGGTGGCGCATGAACCTCTTCCGCATCGACTCGCCCGAGAAGGGCAAGCTGGAACTCTACTCGTGGTCGCCCACGGAGATCAACGATTTTCACTGCCCTTGGCGATTCGGCACGCTGGTGTTCCGATAGAGCGTGGCCGGCAGGGCAATTCGTCGCCGGATCGGCCCGGGCCGGCCTCCCCGGCCCGAGGCCCCTACGGGCGCTCGAATGGAAACACGCGGACGTTCTTGCGGAGCTGAAGCTGATCTCGCAACCGGCCGGGGGTTCGTAGATACACGGGCACCGAGGCCTCGAACACCCCTTGGCCGGGGACGCCGAGTCGGGCGTGGACCACGCCGTCGGGGCTGACCCCCGGATCGACTTCGGGATGCACCGCCCGGAAGGGCAAGCGGTACGTTGCGCCAAACGGCTTGACCTCGTCGGCGCGGACCGATTCGCCCCAATGGCCCAGCTCGGGGAACTCGCCCGGCGATTGGCGGCCCGCAATCCGCTGCCCCACCAGGCGCACGTCGAGGTCGCCGTTCACGCGAACCGTCCTGCCGCGGTCGTCGAGCGGCCGGATTCGCACCTCTAGCCCGTCCGGCTCGGCGTCCGCGTCCCAGTTGGCCATGCGGGCGTCGATTTCGAGCGAGGCGACCCGGTTCGGTCGGACCGGTTCGGCTCGCGGGGAGGGCGGCCGGGGCAATCGCGCCTCGGACGACGCGAAGAAGCCTTCCGGCAGCGGGGTCTTGATCTGTTCGGCAATCGGTCGGAACTCGGCGGCAGGGCGCTGCTTGCCGCCGTGGACGACCGCGACGATGTCGTTCCACGCGATCGCGCGGCTGAACGCAATGCCCGGGGCGGTCGTGCGAAGCCAAAGATGCTCGTCGTCGGTCGCCGCGTCCACCTCGCCGGTCAGCGTGCGACCGTCCTCGAGGTGGACCGCCACCGGCGCGCCGGCCGGGACCGGATCGGCTCCCAGCGCCAGCGCGGTGCCGAACACCCACACCACGGCGAACCACGGACCAACCAAACGCTTCTGCAACCGCATGGGCGAGACTCCGGCACGGGGCGATGATGGGGCAGTAGCATGTGGCCCGTGCAACGCGCGTGCCGGTGCCAACGTGGCCTTGCGCCGGTCGCCGCAAGTGCCGGATAGAGCGAGGATTGCGTCGCCCGAGCGCCGGCCGGGGGATCGGGCGTGTCGCTTTTTCGCCACACCGGCCGTTGCCCCAAGGCGGCACGCCACGGCCCGCGCGACCAATCGACCCCACCGTGGCTCCCGGGCGGCGACGGCGAGGATTTCAAGGCGGCGAATCTGGGTCGCGGTCCCGCAACCGTCCCCGGGCATCGGCCTGCCAGATCCGGCCCGAACTCACGTCCATCGCCGTCAGCCACTTGCCGCAGTAGCAGCACGTGTCGATGCACTTCAGATAACCCAGGTCGAGCACCTCGCCGCTCTTTTGGGCCGTGTGGCCGACAATGGCGATCTTGCCCGAGTAGTGCGGGCCGGGACGGCGGTGGTTGAGCGATTCCCAGCGTAGTTCGTACTCGGTCTGCTCTTCCAGCGGCAGATGGCTTAGGTAGCTCGCGTGGACGAAGAAATGCCGGGCGGTCTCGTAGTAGGAAACGCAACTTTCGAGGAACTCGATATGCCGAGCGGGAATTTGGTTCGGGTGGGTGCAACCGTAGGCGTCGAGCGTCTCGCGCCCTCCGTACCCCAGCCAGTCGCTGAAACCCGGCGAGCCGCCCCGCACCTGGAGGAGCATCTCATCGTGGTTCCCGAGGATCGGCACCAGGCGACATCGGTCGCGCAGGGCGATGAGCATCTCGATCGTGCCCGGGCTATCGGGGCCGCGGTCCACATAGTCGCCCAGCCCGATCACCGTGTCTAGGCGGCCGATGGGAATCGCCTCGACCAGCGCCCCCAGCGCGGCCGTGTACCCGTGGATGTCGCCGATGGCGATGAGTCGGCCGGACATGGCTACTCGGACCGGATGGCGATCTCCGCCCAGTACGCCGCTTCCCATCGCCAGCCGTCGGGCTGATTGACCAGTTCGAGTTGCACGGTCTTGCCGGCGTACGGCGACAGATCGACCGACACCGTGGCCCAGCCGCCGGGGGCCGTCTCGGGCCCGATCTGCCGACGCAGCAATTCCTTGCCGTCCGCCCGGACCACGAGGGTCCAATCGCCCTCGGGATGATGGCTAACGACCATGCGAAGCGTGGTCTTCTTGCCCGAGGGCACCTCCACCTTCTTCGAGAGCGTGCAACCGGTATCGCGGTCCAGCGGATGGGTCAGGAACACGTTTTTCTTGCCGCGGAACTCGGCCTTAAGCCCCGGGTCCATGTCGCGCCCGCAGTTGGCGATCGTCCAGCCGGGGGCCACCTTGGCGAGATCGACTTCCCGCTGTTTGCGTTCCGAGAGGGCGGTGATCTTCGCCTGCTCGGCTTCGTCGAAGCGGCTGTCGGCCGGCGGCCCCGGGGCCCAGCACTGCTCCAATCTGCCCGGCCTCGGCGCGACGACGGGAATGACGAACACCTCGCCCGCGTCGGTCCGCTCGATCTTCCCACCGGACCGCACGACGGCCTCGCGGGCGATCTTTTCGCAGGCCGAAAGCAGCTTGGGGAAGTTGTAGGCCGTGTGGCTGAAAACGCCCTTTTCGTCAATCGCCGACGTGAAGCGGTCGGGCAGGCGTTTCCTTCCCACGGTGGTGAAGAGCACGCCCGCGGCGTTCGACGGATTGCAGTCCGAGTCCTGGCCGCAGCGGATCGAGACGACGATGGTCTTTTCCAGATCGCGCTGGCCGTAGAGCAGGCCCATCGCGATGTACGCGCCGTTGATCTTCGCGTCGATGTTGAAGGCCCCCTTGTCGCACGAGAAGCGGCGGTAGGCCGGATTGCGCTGGTACTTGGCGTCGATGCGCTGCCAGGTCTTTTCCCAGGTCGTGGGTTCGTCGCGGTACCAGGCCAACACATCGCGGATGCACTCGGCGTACTGGCTTTGGGCGGGGATGCAGGCCAGGCCGGCCTCGACGATCTTGACCGGGTCGTCCTCGAAGAACGCCGCCGCGTACATCCCGCCGACGAACTGGCCGCCGTAGACGCCGTCGCCGTAGTTCATCAAGCGGCCGAATTTCTCGCCCAGCTCGATGGCGACGTTGGGCATGCCCGGCGCGACCAGACCCGAGAAATCGGCCTCGATCTGGTAGTCGATGTCGTCGGCGTGGGCGTTGAACTTCGGGTGGCCCGAGTCGGGCGGGGCTATGCCGCTTCGCAGATTGTCGCGCCCGGCATGGTTGGCGTGCCAGAGCGGGTAGCCGCTATTGGCAAAATCGATGCCCGCCTGCCGGATCGGCACCTCGAGCCCGTACTGCTCGAGCGTGCGCACGAACGTCAGCTCGACGTAGAGGTCGTCCTGGTGGAACTGGTTGACCATGGCCGGCTGCCACTTGGGGAGCTTCGCCTCGGGCATGATCTGCCCCTGGCTGTGGAACTCGGTGGGCCCGCCCCAGCCCACGCCCACCATCTGCCCGATCCATCCGCCGGCCATCTTGTCGCGGTACACGGCCACGGGCAGACGGCGGAACTCGGCGGCGGACGCGGGAAGCGCCGCCCCGGCGACCAGTACGAAAACACAGACGGGGACCAATCGTTTCATAGGCGTTTCCTGGGAAGGGGACAATTACCGATGGTCAGTCCGCGCATGATACTGCGCGTGCGGCGGTTCCGTTCATGACGTGCGCCTCCGAGCGATCAACGCCCGCACTTCGGACGCCAGTTCGGTCGGCACGGCCATCATGGTGAATCCCTCCGCCTCCCTGGCGGCTTCGATCTCGGCGAATTGTTCCTCTTCGCTCTGGTTTTCGTAATGGGCGAGCACTTCGCGAACGCGCTGTTCATCCCAACCGGGCGGGAACTTCTGCTGGCTCATCGCGGTTTCCTCCGCTGTCGGCGACGAAAGGCGGTTTTCGCCTTCCCTCGCAATTCATAGGCCGTCTTCATGCGGGAGTCCCTTGTCCCCGGAAGGTCTTCGCCGCGCGATCCAAGAACCTGGCGCACCTCCTCCTCGGTCACGCCGTGCCCATATATGTGCGGTAGGCCAGTATCGGGGTCCTCGTAGAAGAGGATTCGCATCTCCCAAGACTCCCAGGATGCGGATCGCCGCCAATGCAGCCGGTTCAGCAGGTCGCGTCGGCGCCGACGATCAATCCCATGACCATCCTACGCGCCCGCCTCTGTTGACGCAAGAGAAACGTTCACGGTCGCCATTCGGGAACGCGTGCTCTGCGCGCCGACGTCGCACGTCCAGGCCGTCCAGGGCTCGCCGATACGGTCGCCCCGACCATTCCAGGCGTTCACACCCCTGGCTGCTGGCTTTCGCCGCCGGAGCGGCTGGCCGCACACGAGGTCACTCTTTCGCCAGCTCGGCCTCGATGACCTTGATCACCTCGGGATCGTCGGGGCGAGTCTTGGGGTCGAAGCGGGCCACCACCTCGCCGCTTCGGCCGATGACGAACTTCTCGAAGTTCCAACGGATCTTGCCGGGCCCCTGGGGTTTGGTCTCGACCGACGTGAGGTACTTGTACAACCCGCAAGCCCCCGGGCCGTTGACCTCGACCTTGCCAAACAGGTCGAACGAGACCCCGTAGTTGACCCGGCAAAACTCTTGGATCTCGTCGGCCGTGCCCGGCTCTTGCTGGCCGAACTGGTTGCATGGGAAACCCAGGACCGCCAGACCCTCCTTGGCGTACTTCTCGTGCAGGGCCTGGAGCTGCTGGTACTGCGGCGTCAGCCCGCACTTGCTGGCCACGTTGACCACCAACAGCACCTTGCCCTGGTAACTCGCCAGGTCGACCTCCTTGCCGGCCAGGGTCTTCATGCGGAAATCCAAGGCCGGCGGCCTCTTGCCGGCACGCGGATCAGCGCCCTGCGATGCGCTGACCGCCAAGGCGTACAAACCAGCCGCCAAGACGATGACAAAAAGACGAAGCATGGGTGGTTCCAAGGGCATCGGGAGCGAATGTCTAGGGGGACAGTCTCCGTGAAGCTTCACGACGGACCCAACGATTCGGCCGCGTCGCTATCGTCAGCATTGTATGGCGATGGGCAACCTTTTCCGCCGGAACCGCGCCTTGGACCGGCAAGACAAGTCTGCCAGGCCGCGCCGGGTGGACCCTCTTGCGGCGACCTTGGCCGCGCGCTATGACAGAGGCACGCCGGGAAGGGGCCCGCGCGGCAAGGGCCCATGGCCGCCGAATTCCGGGTTTCGCGGGCGACTCGACCGTCGCCAGGAGGATGGCATGAAACGTGCGTCGGCTCTGGTTCTCGTGGTGATCGCGTTGGCCGCTGTCGTTCCGGCAGCGATGGGCGGCGACTGGCCCCAGTACCGCCGCGACGCCAACCGCAGCGCTTCGTCGGACGAACAACTGCCGGCGGCCTTGCACCTGGCGTGGGTGCGCCACCTGCCGGCCCCGCGCCCGGCCTTTCCCGGCGAGGTGCGCCTGCGGTTCGACGCCACTTACGAACCGGTGGTCCTGGGGCGAACCATGTTCGTCCCCTCGATGGTCACCGACACCGTCACCGCATTGGATACCGAGACCGGGGCCCAGCAGTGGCGCTTCTTCGCCGAGGGCCCGGTTCGATTCGCGCCCGTGGCCTGGGAAGATGCCGTCTACTTCGTATCCGACGATGGGCATCTTTATTGCGTGGGGGCGGCCGACGGCAAGCTCCGGTGGAAGTTCTGCGGTGTCCCGCCCGGCAAGACCGACCGCCGGCTTCTTGGCAGCGGAAGGCTCGTTTCGCTGTTCCCCGCCCGCGGCGGTCCCGTGCTGCACGACGGGGTGATCTACTTTGGCGCGGGCATCTGGTCGGGCTACGGCGTGGGCATCTATGCCCTGGACGCCCGGTCCGGCAAGCTCGTCTGGTCGAACACCGACAGCAACCGCATCGCCAAGGCCAACATGGACCACGGGGTCGCTCACGAGGCGGGGCTTACCCCGCAGGGCTACCTGGCGGTGGTCCACGGCATGCTGGTAGTCCCCTGCGGCGCTCAGCTTCCCGCCTTCCTCGATTTGAAGACCGGCAAGCTGGGCACGTACACGATGGGTTGGGGCGGACGCAACCGGTTGCCCAAGGGCACGTGGTTCGTGGCCGGGTCGCTCAACTACCTCAGCCACGGCGGAGACTTGTACGACATCGCCCGGCCGAACGATGAGCGGTTCCCCAAGCCGCCCAGGGGGACGGACTTCAAAGGCATGCTCTATGCCGGTGGGTTTACTCGCCTTCGTGTCGATCCGACGAACCAGAAGGACCTGGGCGAGTTCGACGAGCCGGTCTTCGCCTCGAACGTGATGTATCACAACGAGCGAGGCATTGTGGCCTGCGATCTTGCCGAGGCGAAACGCGAGGAGAAGAGCCCCGCCGAACTGGCCAAGAGCCAACCCGACGACCCCTATCCCGACAAGTGGACGGCCACCTTCCGCACGCTTTGGCGTTTGCCCTCGAAGCTGAAGGTTCACATCCAAGCCGGCCCGCATCTCTACCTTGCCGGCCCCGGAGTCGTCGAGGCGGTGCGTATTCCGCGGCCGGGCGAAGAGCCGAAGGTGGTCTGGCGTGCGGCCATCGAGGGCACGCCGCACCGCATGCTGGCCGCGGCCGGCAAGCTGTTCGTGGTGACGCGCGAGGGTTCGCTGTATGCGTTCGGCGCCGAGCCGAAGGCCTCGCCCGTTGTTCACGCCCTTCCCACCGGGCCCGCGGCACCGGCCGATGCGTGGACCACGACGGCCGCCGACATCCTCCGGACCACCAAGGTCCAGGAAGGCTATGCGCTGGTGATCGGCGCCGGCTCGGGCCGGCTGGCGGAAGAGATCGTCGGGCAATCGAAACTCGATGCGATCGTATTCGAGCGAGATCCGGTCAAGGTAGCCCGGTTGCGCGACCGGCTTCAGAACGCCGGCTTGTACGGGGCGCGGGCGAGTGTGTACGAAGGCGATGCCCTCGCCACGCCCTTGCCTCCGTACCTGGCAAGCCTCGTCGTTTCGGAGGATTGGTCCGCCGTGGGCGTACCGGCCGGCCGGTCCTTGGTCGAGGCGGTCTTTCCCAGACTGCGACCTTACGGCGGATCGCTCTGCTTGCCGGCGGCGCCGGCGGACCAGGATCGACTCGTCGACGTCGTCAAGCGAAGCGGCCTGATCGGCGCCGCGGCGCGGGTCTCGGGCGGGTGGATCGTCGTCTCGCGCGAAGGACCGCTGCCCGGCGCGGCTGTCTGGTCGCACGAGGCGGCCGACGCGGCCAACACGGGCGCCTCGTCCGAGCAGTTCCTCAAGGCGCCGTTCGAGCTGCTGTGGTTCGATGCGCCCCCGCGTTGGATCCGCACGCCGGGCGCTACCCTGGTGCGCGTCGGCGGCGGACGCATGTTCCTCAAGGCCAACCGCCTCTCGGCCGTCGACGTGTACACCGGCAAGCGGCTCTGGGAGGCTGAGCTTCCCTTTGGTCACAAACAGACCGACCAGATGGTTCTCGCCGACGACGCGCTCTACGTGGCCGGCGGCAAGACCTGCGTCGCGCTCGATCCGGCCACCGGCCGGAAAACCGCGCAGTTCGACCTCCCCGACGATCTGGCCGGGCCGTGGCTGAACCTCCGTGTCAGCGAGGGCCGCTTGGTGGGCCAAAGCGGCAAGCACCTCGTGTGCGTGGACCGCCGCAATGGTCGCCTCGCGTGGAAACACGAGTGCGGCCGCGCGAACCTGAGCGTTGCGGTGGGGGGCGGCAAGGTGTTCTGCTCGGAACTGACCGCCAAACGCTGGGGCGCGACCGCCGACAAGGACGCGAAAGCCCGGGCGCTCGACCTCGCCTCGGGCAAGGTCTTGTGGGAAATCGCCGACGGATCCGAAGTGCGCTACAGCGCAGCGCTCGACGCGGTGGTGCTCTCCTCCGGCGTGTACCGCGCCGCCGACGGAACCCTGCTGGCCGCGCTTCCCGACGAGGGGCCCAAACCGGGCAGCAAGCTCTCGGCCGAAAACCTGCCCAAACCGCTGTTCGTGCTCGGCGCCAAGTTGCTCTTCGGAACGGCGGAAAGCTACATCGAGTACGATTTGCGCACGGGCAAGCCGGCCGGCGACGCCATGCGCTGGACGCGGCGCGGATGCACTATTCCCCGGGCCAGCGCCAACCTCGTCACCACGCGGTGCCTCGGCAACGCGGCGTGCATCGACCTGGCCTCGCGCCGGATCGTCCTCTTCTGGAACGTGCGCGCCGCGTGCAGCAACAACCTGTTCCCCGCCGACGGCGTGCTCAACATGCCGAGCCTCACCGGGGGCTGCACGTGCAACTACCTGCCGGTTTCGCAGGCCTTTGTGCCGGCCGAGGTGATCGCAACGCCTCCTACTCGCGCAGCAGCTTCTCCCGCAGGATCTCGGCGATGATGGGGTTGTACTCGCCCGAGACCGTGCGTGGCGGAATCCAGTGCTCGTAGTCGAAGTCCGGAAAAGCCAGCGGCTCGTTCAGCCCGCGGTGGATCACGTAGAAATCGCGGACCCGGGCCGCCTCGACCGGGTCGCGGTATTTGCCGAGGTCCACGGGCGGCTCGGCCGGCACCTCGCGGACCATCTGCTCCAGCCCGCAGCCGACATACACCTGGAACCCCCGGAAATCGAGCATGGCGTTGATCTGAGGCCCACCGCCGTAGTCCCCGACCCAAAGGACCTCGTGGGTCTCGATAACGCGGTTGGGCAGGCTGACACACAGTCGCACCACCGCCTCAGGCGGGAAACGCCGCAACATGTCGATCAGATCGCGGACGCGCATGATAGGCCCGGAAGATGCCCGATATTCCAGGAATGCCCCATGCCTCACGATAGCCCCTTCCAAGCGGGTTGTCCAGGCGCGCCGGTCCCTCCAAGTTGCCCGCGCGATTATCGCAGGGTCCCGGACGCCGCGGAACGCTGCGCGATCGGTTCCGCGATGGGTGCCCGGCTGACGATGCGGATCTCGGTCGGGCGGGTCGTCCAGAGGCGATTTCGCAGGTCGACCGCCGTGCTCAGCCCGGGATCGAACCGAAGCGACTGATCGGTCAATCGAAGTGCCGCCTCGAGGTCTCCCGCGGCTTCGGCACGCTCGGCGGCCCGCGCAAACCGCCCTGCCACCGAACGCCGGAAGTCCGCGCTCAGACGCTCCATCGGCACTGCCCGGGGGTCGGCCTGGTCCCAGACCGCCTTGACGGCCACCACCGCGATGATCTCGCTGCGATCGACCGTGACAGGCGCCGCAGCGGGCTTGGGTTTGAAAAGCGCCAGCCGATCGTGCCGCCTGGGCGCTTCGGCCGCAGAGGCCGGCTTTGCGCGGAACCAGCCGCCAAAGACCACGGTCGTTCCGTCACG
>JANLFZ010000329.1 GCA_024653385.1 Thermoguttaceae bacterium
CCAAGTCGATCATCAGCCGGTCGATCTCGGCCTGGCGCGACGGGTCCATGCCGAGCAGCTTGGGGGCGATCGTCTCGTTGACGTTGGCGACCGCCTTGAGCACCCCCTTGCCGCCGTACCGCTTCTTGTCTCCATCGCGGAGTTCCAATGCCTCGTTCTCGCCGGTCGACGCACCGGACGGGACAGAAGCCGAAGCCGTGATCCCGTTGTCGAGGGTCACCCGAACCCTCACCGTGGGATTACCCCGGGAATCGAGAATCTCCAACGCGCGAATCGCTTCGATCTTGCGCATGCTCCGCTACTCCTAAATGGGGACCCCCGTCGGTTTCGTCCGACCACGGCAGGGTCTGACAATCAGCCCCCGTTGCCTTGAGGTGTATTATGTACCAGTCACGGCGTTGACTTTCAAGCGGTGGGTGGCCCCCCGGGTTCTTGCCTGCTCCAAAGACCCTGCGTACGATGCGGTTCTAAGAACGCGGTGCCGTCTTACGTCGCCTTCAGAAAAGCGACCCTGGCCCCCGCCGCATCGCAGTGGCCGGTGTCGCAATTGGTTGGATAGTCTTATGGAATATCCCTGGTGGTACGTCCCGCATCTGACTTCCCCCATGCTGATTGCCGCCATTGCGGTGGTTCATGTGCTCGTGTCGCACTACGCCGTAGGTGGGGGACTCTTCCTCGCCGTCGAGACGCGGTTTGCCTATCAGTCGAACGACACGGCCTATCTCGATTACCTCCGCCGGCACGCGCGGTTCTTCATTTTGCTGACCGTGGTGTGGGGCGCGATCACGGGCGTGGGCATCTGGTGGACCATCGGCTTGGCTTCGCCCACTGCGACCGAGGTGCTCATCCGTACGTTCGTGTTCGGCTGGGCAACCGAGTACGTATTCTTCGTGCTCGAGATCCTCGCCGCATTCGCCTTCTACTACTATTGGGGCAGGCTGTCGGAAAAGGTGCATGTGACCATCGGTTGGATTTATGCCGCCGCCGCGTGGATTAGTCTGGTGTTGATCACGGGCATCACGGCGTTCATGCTCAACCCGGGCGGCTGGCCGGATCATCGTTCGTTCTGGGTCGGTTTCTTGAACCCGCAGTTCGTTCCGCAGACCATCGCCCGAACAGGCGGAGCGCTCTTGCTCAGCTCGCTGTACGTGTACTTGCACGCGTCGCTGGTGATCCAGGATCGCCGGTTGTACCACTTGCTGGTGATGCGATCGGCCCGGCCGGCGCTCTGGGGGGCCGTGCTGATCACCGTGGGCGGGATCGGGTGGTTCGTCTACCTGCCGGAGTCGGCCCGGGCCGCGTTGGAATCGGCGGCCGTGCTTACCGTGCTCGTGGTGATCATCTTCGCCCTGACGGCGGTCGTCTTCGTCCTGTTGTACCTCGGCCCGTACCGCAACCCGGGGTGGATGTCGCCGGGCTTCGCCCTGGCCTTGTGCTTGTTCGGCGTGGCCGCGTTCAGCACGGGCGAGTTCGTGCGCGAGGCGGTGCGCAAACCCTATGTCATCTACAATGTGGTTTTGGGCAACCAAATCGCGCCCGAGCACGTGCAGAAGCTCCGGCGGCGCGGATTCCTCGAGGCGAATCCTTGGACCAAAGCGGTGATCGCGGAACTCCCCGCCGGTCAAGGCTCGCCGTTGCTCGATGGCGGTCGGATCGACGAGCGGGCCCTCTTGGAACGAACCGAAAAGGACCCAGACGCCCTGAGGGTGGTCGGCCAGGCCCTTTTCCAATACCACTGCAACGATTGCCACGCGCTGGAGCGTGGGTATTCGGCCGTGGGACCGATGATCCGCGGTCGCGATCTGGACATGAACTTCGCTCTGGTCAAACACCTCGAAAAGGCCCACTTCTTCATGCCTCCCTGGGCCGGCACCGAAGACGAAGCCCTGATCTTGGCGCGGTACTTGACCGAGATCGCGCCGCCACGGCCCCGGGGCATGGATCCCATCTATCTCGAAAAGCAGTAGTCCGCCGGGGGAACCCTCCATGGAACCGATCGACGCCGGCACCTTGCCGGAGTTGCCCGCCCCGTTCTGGTTCATCCAGCTCTTCAAGGTCCTCGGATTCACCCTGCACATGGTTCCGATGCACCTGTGGTACGCCGGCATGCTGGTCGCGCTATGGCTGTACGGCCGCGGCCCCGATCCCGGACGCCGGTTCGCCACGCGGCTCTTGGCCCAGATGCCCGTGCTAATGGCCTTCGGCATCAACCTCGGCATCGTGCCGCTGTTGTTTCTCCAAGTGGCGTATTGCCGGGCCTTCTACCCGGCCACGATCCTCATGGCCTGGTTCTGGCTGGCGATTGTCGTTCTCCTCATTCCGGCCTACTACGGCGTGTACTACCACAGTGCCGCGCTGGCAAGCGACGGCGCGGCCATGACGCGCTTGCGACGGGCCTCGGGTTGGACCGCCGCCGTGCTGTTCGTCGTGATCGGCTTCCTCTTCGCCAATGGACTAAGCCTGACCACGCGCGACGAGGCGTGGCACGCCCTATGGGCCGCCCATAACGTGGGCGGCGCGGCGACGGGTACGGCGCTGAATCTGTCGGATGCCACGCTCTGGCCCCGGTGGCTGTTGATGTTCGGGCTGGCGCTGGTCACCACCGCCGCATGGTGCGTTCTCGACGCCGTCTGGCTTTCCGCGGGCAGTAGCGACGACGATCGGCGCTTCGCCCGCGATTTCGCCCTGAAACTCTCGCTGGCCGGCGCGGTGTGGTCGACCGTGGCCGGCGCTTGGTACGTGTTTCTCGCCTGGCCTGCCGAGGTGTTCCGCGAGATGTTCTCCTTTCCCGCCGTCCTTCTGACGCTGGTTACCGCGGCCTCGCCATGGTTTCCTTCCGCTTTGTTGTTCGCCTGGCGGCAAGGCGATCTCAACAGGTCTCGGGCGGCGGCCATTGCGGGCACCCACCTCGGCGTGCTGGCTCTGAATGCCATCAGCCGCCAGATCGTGCAGAACATCGAACTGAGAAGCCTCTTCCAGCCGGGCGTTTCGTACCAGCCCGTCGCGACCCAGTGGGACTCCCTGGTCCTGTTCCTGGCGACGTTTCTCGGGGGCGTCGTGGTGATTGCGTGGATTCTTGCCCAACTCGCCAAAGTGCCCGCGAAACAGTGACCCTGGGCATGGCCACCCTAGGGATTCGTTTCATGCGTACGGCCCCAGCCCCCCCGATCATGCAAAGCCCGCCCGGGCCCGAGACGGTCATCGACGGGCGGCGATACCTGTACTTCGGCGGCACGAACTATTTGGGGTTGGCGGGCCATCCCGAGGTCATCGAGGCCGGCTGCGAGGCGATGCGCCGCTACGGCGTCCACACGGCGACCAGCCGCGCCGGGTTCGGCAACAATCCCGCGACCCTGGAGGTCGAACGCCGCGCGGCCGAGTTCTTCGATCGCCAGGCCGCGTTCTACTTCGTCTCGGGGTACGTCGGCAACCACATTCTCGTGCAGGCGCTTGCCGGGCAATTCGATCTGGTGCTGGCCGACGAGTCGGCGCACTATGCGATCGAGGAGGCGGCCCGGCTGGCCGCCCGGCCCGTCGCGCGCTTCCCGCATTGCGATCCCGATGGCTTGGAGGAGTTGCTCCACCAGCGGCTTTCGTCCGGCGATCGGCCTTTGGTGATGACCGACGGCGTGTTTGCCGCGACCGGCGACATCGCGCCGCTCGACGAGTACGTGGGCGTGCTAGGCCAGTATCCGCAAGCGGGCCTGCTGGTCGACGACGCACACGGCGTGGCCACGCTGGGCGAGCACGGACGTGGCACGCTCGAGCACTTCGGTCTTTGGGGGCCAAGCGTCAACGCCGAGGCGGCGCCGGGCGTAAGGCTGTACGCCTGCGGGACCTTGAGCAAGGCCGTGGGCGGGTTTGGCGGCATTTTGGCCGGCGATCGCGGATTCGTCGAGCGCGCGCGATCCTCGTCGCACTACTTCGACGGCGCCAGTGCTTTGCCCTCGGCCGCCGCGGGCGCCACGGCCAAGGCCCTCGAGATCGTTTTGGGCCAGCCGCAACTCCGCCAGCGACTCTCCGCAAACGCGCGGCGCCTGCGGCAGGGACTGCGGCAATTGGGATTTCGTACGGACGATTCGCCGTCGCCCATCGTGGGGCTGACCCTTGGTAGTGCCGAGAACATGCAGCGGATCCACCGCGGGCTGGTTAGACGAGACATCCTGGTTCCCTACTTCTCCGCTTACGCCGGCACGGCCAGCCAGGGCCTGCTGCGCATCGCCGTCTGCGCGGCCCACACCGACGCGATGATCGATCGCCTGACGGACGAACTCGGACGCCTGATCTGACGGCCTCGCGGGGCTTCCTACGCGTCGATCGGCTCTTGCGTGTTTTTCGGCACGGACCGTTCAGGCCGCCCGCTGCATCGGCGCGGCGTCGAAGTGGATTTCCCGCGTGCTGATCCGGCCTTGGCGTTCGATCTGCACCGGCAGCGGGCCGGGCAGCGTGCGGAGCATCTCGCCCAACTCGACGTCGCCGGCGAACGGCCTGCCGCCGACTCGGTGGATGCGGTCACCCGACTGGATCCCGGCTCGCTCGGCCGGCGAGCCGGGCACGACGTAGGTGACCACGGCGACGCCGGGATCGGCATCGTCGTTGCGCCACACGATGCCCACGCGGAGCGGTTTGTCGGGCGGCGTCGGCTTCTGCTCGGCGAGGCTTTGTCGCGTGGCCTCGGACTCGTGGCGCGACGCCTCGCGAAACCGCGGCACCTGGTCCGCATTGGCCAGATCGTGGACGACCAAGAACGCCAGACGCACCACACGACGCATTCCCCCGGCGTCGATCAGTTGGGGCCGGTCGGTCGGCCGGTGGTACTGCTCGTGCAAGCCGGTGTGCAGCGCCAACACGGGAATGCCGCGGTCATAGAAGGGGAAATGGTCGGCCTCGGGCGCCATCTTCCACGAGAAGTCGAGCCAGAGACCGGTCTCCTCATTGTGCAGGCTCACCAGGCGCCGCAGTCCGGGCGCGCTGCGCGTGCCGAGCACCGTGAGCCGATCCGATCGCAACCGGCCGATCATATCCATGTTCAGGTGAAAGACCACCTGCCGCGTGCCCAAGGTGGGGTGCTCGAGCCAGTGCTTCGCGCCCAACATGCCTTTCTCTTCGGCGTCCCAGAAGGCGAAGACGATGGTTCGGCGCGGCGGTTTGGGCAAGAGCGTGATTGCCTCGGCCAGTTCCAGGAGGCCGGCGACGCCGCTGGCATTGTCGTCGGCCCCCGGGTGGACCACCCCGACCGGCCCCTTGCTGCCTCCCGAGGTCCCATGACCCACATGATCGTAATGTGCCCCAACGACGATCGCCTCGCCGTCGAGTATCCGGTCAGCGCCTTCGACCGCCGCGAGGATATTGCGGAAGTTGGGCGGAAACGTCTGGACAAACGTCCCCTCGCTGCCCGCCGGATGAAGTCGAAGCCGGCTCATTTGCGCGATGAGGTAGTCTCCCGCGGCCTTCCCGCCGCGCGTGCCGGCCTGGCGCCCTTCGCGCTGGTCGTCGGCCAGGTAATCGACGTATTGCTTCAGTTCGTCGGCGCGGATCGAGTCGAGCGCGGCCTGTAGCGAGGCGGTCTTCTCGTCGGCGAAGACGAGGCCGACGATTCCCCAGACCACCAGCGCGCCGACGAACCCAAGGCCCACATGGCGGCTCGAACGACGCATGCAACGACTACTCACCATGCTGTTGGCGCCACAGGGCCAGGCGCGGCGGCAGTTCGTCGGGCCGCGCCGTGCCCGTCGTCGCAAGCTGTTGGACCGTAATCGACGCCACGAGGTTGCCCACCAGCGCGGCCTCGGGCAAGGTGGCCCCGGCGCATAGCGCCAGCACCGTGCCCGCCGTCGCGCTGTCGCCGGCGCCGGTCGGATCGGTCGGCCCCTCGACACGCACGCCCGGCACCAGGGTCATCTCGGGGTCGCTGACGAGCATTCCGTCTGCACCACGGGTAGCGACCACCGGACACTCGGTCCTCCGACGCAGCCGGGCCACGGCCTCGACCAGGCGGTCCAACTCGACGCGGGCGCCGGGCGGGGGGCCTTCCCAGCCGACCGCCTCGAACTGGTTCGGCTTGATGATCACCCGACGGAACTCGCGAATCCGCCGCCGGCTGTCGGCCCAGAAGATGATCCTCGGCCACCGCTTGGCGCGGTCGGCGAGAAACTCGATCATGCGCGTGGTGACCACGCCGCAGTCGGGCTCTTCGACCTGGTCGGCCGCGATGACCGCGTCGACCTCGGGCAAGAGGGCGTCCAGCGCCTCGGCCAGCCGCTCTTGCACGGCCACGGGGGTGGGGGTGCGGTTCTTCGTGTCGTACCGGTTGTGCTCGCCGGCCAGGCTGGGGTCCGTCTGGTCGCGGGGCTTCAGATAGGTGGGCGTCCTCCGCTCGGGAACCAAGAGAAGACGGTCGGTGGTGCATCGCAGGGCGGCCAGATCTTTGCGAAGTTCGTACGACTCGCCGTCATCGCCGGTCATCCCGACCGCGTGCAGCGTGCCCGCCCCCAAGGCCGAAAGATTGCACACCACCGTTCCGGCAGCACCCGGACTGTGCCGGATACCCGCCACCTGGTGTGCGGTCTTGCCCGTCTCGAGACTCACTTCGGCCAGGGCTGGATCGACATCGAGGTACTTGTCGAGAAAGAAGTCGCCGAAGACCGCGATCCGCGCGCGGCCGAACCCGGCGAGGATCTTCTCGAGCCGTTCGGCCGTCATGCCGCCAAACGTCTGCATTCTTCCTCCCTCCTGCGTGCGTATCTGGAGTCTGGATCGGGCAACACGGCCCAACTACACACCCGAAAAGCGCTTCAGGTCGCGTTCCATCGCGGCCAACCGCTCGGCCAGGGCCGCGCGCGTGGCGTCGAGGTCCGCGATCCGCGCCGGCGGCTCGTAGGCGAACATGTAGAACTTGATCTGGGGTTCGGTCCCCGAGGGGCGCACCGCCACGTAGTTGCCTTCGGCCGCCAGGTCGAGCATCACCAGGTCGCCCGTTGGCCCGGCCAACGG
>JANLFZ010000330.1 GCA_024653385.1 Thermoguttaceae bacterium
GAAGCGGCGCGCCAGTACTGGTGCGGTTTGCCGGAGCCGCAGCGCGCGGCCTTTCGCTTCGTCCACGTCTCGACCGACGAGGTCTACGGCTCGCTGGGCCCGACGGGCAAGTTCACCGAAAGCACGCCCTACGCCCCCAACTCGCCGTATTCCGCCTCGAAGGCCGCCAGCGACCACTTCGCCCGGGCCTACCATCACACCTTCGGCTTGCCCGTGATGGTGACCAACTGCTCGAACAATTACGGGCCGTACCAGTTTCCCGAGAAGCTGGTGCCGCTGATGATCCTCAATGCCCTGGAGGGCAAGCCGCTGCCGGTCTACGGCGATGGGCAGCAGGTGCGCGATTGGCTCTATGTGGAAGACCACTGCCGCGCGATCCGCGCGGTGCTGGCGCGCGGCACTCCGGGCGAGGTCTATAACATCGGCGGCAATTGCGAGCGGGCGAACCTCGACGTGGTGCGGACGATCTGCCACATCGTCGACGAACTGCGTCCCGGCTTGGCGCACGCCCCGTGCTCGTCGCTGATTACCTACGTGGCCGACCGGCCGGGGCACGACCGCCGCTATGCCATCGACGCCACGAAGATCCGCAATCAACTCGGCTGGCAGCCCGAGGAGAACTTCGAGTCGGGCCTGCGCCGCACCGTGCGATGGTATCTCGAGCATCGCCAATGGGTCGAGCGGATCACCTCGGGCAAGTACCGCCGCGAACGGCTGGGGCTTCTCGCCTCGCCTGGCCCGCTTGCGGGAAATAGGCCGGAAGCAAGCGCAGACTCCCCTCGCCCGCCTGCGGGAGAGGGGCCGGGGGTGAGGGGGAATTCGCCATGACCGCATACTGCAAGAAAGGCATCATCTTGGCGGGCGGAGCGGGCACGCGCCTGCACCCGGTCACCCGGGCGATCAGCAAGCAATTGCTGCCCGTCTACGACAAGCCCATGGTCTATTACCCTCTCTCGACGCTGATGCTGGCGGGCATTCGAGAGATCCTGTTGATTTCGACCCCGGACGACATCGGGGCCTTCGAGCGGCTTCTGGGCGACGGGCGCCAAGTCGGGCTTCGGATCGCCTACGCCGTGCAACCCCGTCCCGAGGGACTCGCTCAGGCGTTCCTCATCGGACGCGAGTTCGTCGGCCGCGACCACGTGGCGCTGGTCTTGGGCGACAACATCTTTTACGGCCAGGGGTTTCAGGCGACGCTGAAGCGGGCCGCCAGCCGCGCGGCCGGAGCCACCATCTTCGCCTACGTGGTCAAGGATCCCCAGCGCTACGGCGTCGTCGAGCTGGATGAGCACGGCAAGCCCGTCTCGATCGTCGAGAAGCCCAAGGAACCCCGCTCGAACTACGCCGTCACCGGCCTGTACTTCTACGACAACGACGTGCTGGAGATTGCGGCGAACCTGAAGCCCTCGGCACGCGGCGAGTTGGAAATCACCGACGTCAACCGCGAATACCTCAACCGCGGCAGACTGAGCGTCGAAATCCTGGGCCGGGGCTTTGCCTGGCTCGACACGGGCACCCACGAGTCGCTGCTCCAGGCCGCCAACTTCGTCCAGACCATCGAGGATCGCCAAGGCTTGAAGATCGCCTGCATCGAAGAGATCGCGCTGGCCAAGGGGTTCATCGGCCGCGACCAGTTCGAAGCCCTCGCCCGGGCCCAGAACAACCGCTACGGCCAGTACCTGTTGGACCTGCTTCATCGTCCCGGTGGGGCGCGGCGGTAGGATGGCCATGCCGATTGTCGTCACGGGATGCCAAGGCCAACTGGGTTCCGAGCTGTGCCGGCAGCTCGGGACGGAGGCGGTCGGCCTGGACTTGCCCGAGTTCGATCTTTGCGACGCCCAGGGCGTGCGGCGCGCGCTGGTGACCGTACGTCCCCGCGCGGTGGTCAATACGGCAGCGTACACGTTGGTCGATCGGGCCGAACAGCAGCCCGACCTGTGCCATGCGATCAACGCCGACGCGGTGGGGCACCTGGCCGACCTGTGCCGCGAACTCGATGCGGTGCTGGTACACATCAGCACCGACTACGTGTTCGGCCACGGCGCCCAACGGCAGATCCCGTACCTCGAGACCGACGAGCCCGGCCCGCAAGGCGCGTACGCCCGCTCGAAACTGGCGGGCGAGCGTCTCGCGGCCGCCTGGCCGAGGCATTTCATCGTGCGTTCGTGCGGGCTGTACGGCCGGCCGGGGCCGCGGTCGGCCGGCAACTTCGTGGCGACCATGCTGCGCCTGGCTCGCCAGGGCAGGCCGCTGCGCGTGGTGAACGACCAGTGCTGTTCGCCCACCTATGTGCCGCACCTCGCGCGCGCCATTCGGTTTCTGCTAGGGACCAGGGCCTACGGGACGTATCACGTGGTGAACACGGGCCAGACGACTTGGTACGGCTTCGCGGCCGAGATCTTCCGGCAGGCCGGGCTTTCGGTGCGTCTGGAGCCGATCACCACGGCCGAGTACGGCGCGCCGGCCCCCCGGCCCGCGTACAGCGCCCTCGACACGGCCAAGTACCACGCCCTCCCGGGCCGCCCACCCATGCCCCCGTGGCAGACGGCATTGGCGGAGTACTTGCGCGAGGCCGGACGGTGGGCCGACGGAACTGCCTGACCTTCGGGGTGGATATCGGTGTTGGCGACAATCCCTCGGCTGGATGTGCGATCGTTTCTGTTGGGCGTCGGCGGGCTCTTGGGGACCGCGGCGGTCCGGGCGTGGATGCGCACGCTCGATTATCGCGTCTACTATTACGATCCGGCGATCGACCCGGCCTTTTGCGGCTCGACGGGCCAGCGGATCTACGTGTTCTGGCACGAGTACATCTTGTTTCCGCTCTACTTGCGCGGCCACTGCAACCTGACCATGCTGGTCAGTCGGCACCGGGACGCCGAGATCCTGTCGCGCGTCGCGCGGCACCTGGGGTTCCAGTTCGTGCGAGGCTCGACCCAGCGGGGCGGGACGGCCGCGCTCCGCGCGCTATTGCGCAAGAGCCGCCAGACGAACCTGGCGATCACGCCCGATGGACCGCGCGGCCCGCGCCGACGCATGGCTCCCGGCGCGGTTTACCTGGCCTCGCGCCTGGGTCTCCCCCTGGTTGCCATGGGGTTCGGGTACGAGCGCCCGTGGCGCGTCCGGCGCGCGTGGGACCAGTTCGCCATCCCCCGGCCGTATTCGCGGGCCCGGGCCGTGGTCAGTCCGGATCTCTACGTGCCGTCGGGCCTGGACCGCCGGGGGCTCGAACACTTCCGGCAGCGGATCGAAGCCCTCCAGAACCGGCTCTGCGACGAGGCGGAGGCGTGGGCCGCCTCGGGCGGACGGCGCATGGGAGAACGGCTTGTCCTGCCCGGCCCGGGGCAGGAACCG
This sequence comes from Thermoguttaceae bacterium, assembly GCA_024653385.1. Classification (GTDB taxonomy): domain Bacteria; phylum Planctomycetota; class Planctomycetia; order Pirellulales; family Thermoguttaceae; genus JANLFZ01. The sequence continues at coordinate 3,352 of JANLFZ010000330.1, forward strand.
CCCGCAGCCCTCGGCGACCCGACGCACCTCGAACGCCGAGGAATCGCCTGACTTCCCCGCGGCCCAGCCCCGAGCGTGCTTCCGCGCCGCGGACACGCTAGAATGGGCTTCACCTTGCAACAACCCCCGGTGTCGGCCTCAGGCCAGGCAACTTCAAGAATCTGGGAGGATCGTCATGCACCGCCTGATGCAGATCGACCGAAGAACAACTGCCGCCTTTCCACGTGACTTTGCTGCCTTGGTTGCGGTCGGGTCGCTCGTGTGGGCCGTGGCGCTCTTGGGCGGCATGGTCCGTGCCGACCAGCCGATTTTGAGCGTCGACCAGGTGCCGCCGTCGGGACTCGTGCTGACCCATGTCGATCTGACCGGGGCGGCGCGGTGGTGCAAGGCCGGGGCGGTCCAGCCGGACGGCATTCGGGCGGTCGGGTCCGACGGGCAAGCGCCGGCGTTCCAGTTCGTGCCCGATGCCGACTTCGATCCCCAAGACCGCGTTGCCGGCACGGTCGTGCTCCGCTTGCCCAAGCCCGGGCCAACCACGCTGCGGATCGAGTTCTCGAAGCCGGCCGCCGCCAACGAGCCGGCCTGGGACGGGAAGATCGTGCGTCCTCTGTATTCGGCCGAGCACGACCCGAAGCGGCAGGGCGGTCTGCCCTGGCGCATCAGCTTCGGCGCCGGCGGCAAGAAGTTCGACTCGATGCGCTGGAACAACCGGCTCCACCACCGCGAGAAAGGCAGCTTTTGCCTCTGCGACGATCCCGAGGCGAAGGTCGAGCGGGTTTCGCGCGGACCGCTGTGCGAGGTGGTCCGCGCCAGGGCGCGGTACGTGCAGGGCGGCAAGCAGGCCGCGTCGCAGGCACAAGCGGTCTACGACTGGTACTACTTCGCCGACGAGCCGCTGGTCTACGTCACCGCGACGATCACGCAGCGCGAGCCGTTCGAGTGGCACGAGGTCCACGTTCTCGAACTCAACTACCCGCGCGAGGCCTTTCCCCGCTTTGCCGGCGGCGAGCCGCTCGAACAAGGTGAGTTCAAGGCCACGCAGAAGAGCTTCCGGATGGCCCAGTGGGGCGCGATCGTCGACGGCCCGAGCGCGATCGGCATGTTCCAGGGCGGCACGATCCTGCTCTACGACGGCGGGCAGGGCACTTACCTCCAGGCCCAGGGCGACGAGGCATGGCATCCGTGGCGCGACACCCGGAAGCAGCTCTCCGCCTGGCTATGGATCGGCAGCGCGCCCGAGCCCGCGGCGGCCATCCGGGCTGCGGCCAAGGAGCCTCCCGCCGGCGGGCGCGTGACGGTAACGGTCGACGCGATCCAGACCCGCATCGAGGCGGTCCGCCAAGAGATCCACAAGCTCCCAAGCGCCGAGCGCCAGCGACAAGCATGGCGGGTCCACGGCGCGCGCCAGTTGGCCGCCCAGGGCCGGTTCGACGAGGCGATCCACGTGGCCGAGGGCAAAAAGCCGGCCGCTTGGAACGTTGTCACGGCCGGCGATCTCGTGGCGATCTTCGAGCGCGCGGCCGACGGCATCCGTCTGGTCGGCCTGTTCGACTCGGCCCTCGACGAGCGTCTTGCGCCTCGCCAGCCGCTGCCGCTGTTCACCCTCACCCTGCGTAACGCCGAGACCAAGGAGGAATTGAAGCTCTCGGCCGACGCGGGCTGGGGCCAGGTCCACGTGAGCGAGGGCCTGGCCTGGGCCGGGGCCGAACTCCACTGGCGCGGGCCCGGCGACAAGCGGCTGGGCGACCTGCACGTGGTCGCCGCCGCGCACACGGGTCGCGGTCTCGATCTGGTCGATTGGGCCTTCCGCGTCGAGAAGGTGCCCGCCCCGTGGAGCGTGTGGCGCGTGGTCTTCCCCCAGGTCGGCGTGGCGGACCTCGGGCCCGAGGGGCGAGTGTTCTTCCCCAAGGCCGCGGGCGAAGTCCAACAGGGTGTTTGGCGGCGTCCGTTCCGCTTCACCGGCACGTACCCCAGCGGCTGGACGTCGATGCAATACCTGGCCGCGTACAACGGCAAGACCGGGCTGTACGTGGGCCTGCACGACCCGATGGCCAGCACCAAGGACATCCTCGCCGAGTCGCGGCCTTCCGACGACATGGCGGTCCTGGCGTTCGATCATCCCGCGGCCGACATGGGCGTGCCGGGCAACACGTTCTCGACCCGGTCGGTGTGGCGCTTGTTGCGCGGCGACTGGTTCGACGCCGCGGTCTTTTACCGCGATTGGGTGCGGAAGGAGGCCCGGTGGTACCCCAAGCTCGGACCCGACGGGCGCGCCGACACGCCGCCGTGGATGCGCGAGATGTCGGTCTGGGCCCTCGGGGGCGGCCCGCCCGCGGGCTTCGTGCCGCAACTGGTCGACTTCGTCGGCTACCTGGGCAGTCCGGTCGCGGTCCACTGGTACAACTGGCACCAGATTCCGTTCGATAACGACTATCCGCACTACTTCCCCACGCACCCGGGCTTTGCCGAGGCGGTGGCCAAGGTCCAGGGGCAGGGGATCTCGGTGATGCCGTACATCAACGGCCGGCTGTGGGACACTCGCGACAAGGGCCTCGAGGACTTCCAGTTCACGAAGGTCGCCCGGCCCGCCGTCAGCAAGAACGAGAAGGGCGAGCCCTACACCGAGACCTACGGCAGCAAGGAGACCGACGGCAGCCCGGTGCGCCTGGGCGTGATGTGCCCCAGCACCGAGTTGTGGCAGAAGAAGGTCCGCGAGATCGTGTTGCGGCTCTACGGCGAGTGCGGCGTTCGGGGTGTCTACATCGACCAGGTCGCCGCGGCGGCCCCCACGCTCTGCTTCGACAAGTCGCACGGCCATCCGCTCGGGGGCGGGCACTGGTGGACCGAGGGCTACTGGAAGCTCCTCGACGCGATCCGCAACGAGAAGCCCGCCGACCGCATGATGACGACCGAGTGCAACGGCGAGCCGTACATCCGGTGCTTCGACGGCTATCTGACCTGGCACTGGCAGTACGACGGCCAGGTGCCGGCGTTCCCGGCCGTCTATGGCGGGGCGATCCAGATGTTCGGCCGCTCGTACGGCGGCGGGCCGACGCGCGACTTGGCCCTGCGCATGCGGGCCGGCCAGCAGTTGGTCTATGGCGAGCAGATCGGCTGGATCAGCCCCGGCGTGGTCAAGGAGAAGGAAAACGCCGAGTTCTTCCGCCAGGTCGTCCACCTGCGGCGGCAGTTGGCTCGCTACTTCCACGCGGGCGAGATGGCCCGGCCGCCGCGACTGGCAGGCAACGTGCCCACGGTGCGGGCCGACTGGCAATGGGGCGGCGTCGATTGGGTCACGACCGATGCCGTGCTCACCGGCGCTTGGCACGAACCCCGCGCCAAGAAGCTCGCCATGATCTTCGTCAACGTAAGCGACGCCCCGGTGACCGCCCGCGTCGAGTACGACCTGGGGCCCTACGGATTTGCCGGGCAAGAGGTTCGCGTGCGCAAGATCGGGCCGGCGGGACCCGTAGAGGAATTGCGCCTCGCCCCGCGATTCGAGCGCGAGGTCACGTTCCCGCCGCGCACCGCCTGGGCGTGGGAAGCGACCGCCCCCTGACCCGATACGTCTCGTCTGGTATAATCCCGCCGGAAACCAAGGGAACCCTCGATGTCCGATCTTGCCACCCTCCGCG
>JANLFZ010000331.1:0-5066 GCA_024653385.1 Thermoguttaceae bacterium
CGGACGTTCGGGCCCATCTCGTGGGGCTTCAGCGCGCCGCGGCCACCGGCCGGAACGTGGTGGCCGAAGGCCGCGACCAGGGAACGGTCGTCTTCCCCGATGCCCAGTGCAAGATCTTTCTGACCGCCAGTCCCGCGGAACGCGCGCGCCGCCGCGTGCGCGATCTGGAAGCCCGGGGCGAACACGTCGCCTTCGATAAAGTCCTCGCGGCGATCCAGCGCCGCGACCACGACGACTCGATCCGGCCCGTCGGCCCGCTGGCCAGGGCTCCCGATGCCATCGAAGTGCCGACGGACGGGCTGTCCGTGGAGGAAATCGTCGACCGACTCGTCTCGATGGTAGCAGCACGCCGATGATCGAACGTCCTCGATGGATGGGTCTGTGGTATGACGCGGCCAAGTCGGTGCTTCACCTGGCCGGCTCGATCTTCTTCCGTGTCCAGTACAGCGGCCAGGAGAACATTCCGCCAACCGGCGGCCTGATCATCGCGGCCAATCACCAGAGCACGCTGGACCCGCCGCTGATCGGCATCGGCGTGCCCCGGCGGCTGAACTTCCTCGCCCGAAAGACCCTCTACCGCTTCTCGCCGTTCGGCATGTTGATCCGCTCGCTCGATGCCATTCCTCTGGACCAGGAGGGATCGCCGCTTGCCGGATTGCGCGAGGCGCTGCGCCGGGTGCGCGAGGGCGAGGGAACCCTGATCTTCCCCGAGGGGTCTCGAAGCTGGGACGGCAAGATCGCTCCCTTCCAAGGTGGGTTCACGGTGCTGGCCCGGCGAAGCAACGCCACGATCGTTCCCGCCGCGATCGAGGGGGCCTGGGATGCCTGGCCACGCTGGGAGTGGTTCCCCCGGACGGGGAATGTCCATGTCCATTACGGCGCGGCGATGCCGCCTGACGAGGTCCACCGTCTCAGGGGCGATGCCTTGGTGCGGGAGGTCGAGCGCCGGGTTCGGGAAATTCACGCTGAACTCTGCCGGCGCCCGGTGTTTGCGCGCCGAACGCACCGGCGCAAGCCGCCCAACCCGTTGCCGCCCGACTGATTGCGCCGGCTGTACGTGGGCCGGCTCGCTTGTCACCCGTCAACGCCCGCCAACGACCCGAACGCGGATGACGTGGGAATTCCATGCACTTGATACAGTCTTCTTATTTTGCCGAGTCTGCTTGATCGTTGCCTTCTTCTAATCTGCTTCAGGCAAGTTCTTCGGCAAAGCCTCAATAATTGTCAAGCCTGTCGCAATCGGAACCGATACAAGGGACCGTCTGTGGATTGCTGTGCGTCGGCCTGTGCGCCACGGAGTGGCTCGGCCTACCCCCTGCGAGGACGACAAAAATGAGAGAATACGCAGCTCACGACGCGGATTCGGCGGACTCGGTATCGGTGCCGGTTAGTCCCACGCGGTGGGCTCAAGGCCCGGTCAACGAATCCGACCGGCATGCCTCCCGCGGCACGCCCCATGTTCTGGCTCGCATCCCGAGTCTGGCGGCCGAGGAGAGCCTGGACGACGAGGACAACGCGAGGCTCGATCGAAGATCGAAGCGGTTTGGTCGGGGGTTCTCGTTGAAGGTCCTGGCGGTCTCCGGGTGTTTGCTGTTTCTGGCGGCCTTGTTGTGGGGTTTTGTTTTCGACAAGAACGAGAAGCCGAATCCAGCCGGATCGAGCACCGCGGTCACCGAGCCCTTCCGACCACAGCCTCCGGCACCCAACGCGCCGGTCGCGCCCCGATGGGGTGGGTCGAGTGCCGATCCAACAAGCTGGCAGGCGGGGACAGCGGCCGGCAACTCGTCCGACGCGAACCCGTACCAGTTCGGTGGCGCGGGTCCGGCGGAGCCTGAATACCCGTCGGGCAGGCCAACCTGGGCGGCCGGGCCCTCGCAACCGGGATCGACCAGTCTGCCGGTCCAGGCGGGCGGACCGAACCGGTATGGCGAACAACGAGAAACACCGCCCTTCGACGAAACGCCCGACTGGACGACTCAGCCGTACCCGAACACCGCGAATCGGAGCACCGCGCCCTCGTGGAGGACGGGCCAGGACGTTACGGCGCCGACCGGGACGCCCACCGTGGCGCGCCGCGAGACGGTCCGCGATTTCACCCCCGCTTCCCCCCTGCCGGCCAACGGTAACGGCAACACGGCCTTCCCCGCCGGGTCGGAGCCTCGGCAGGCAGGCCCCGGGGATTACCGCGCGCTGCCCGACTGGGCCGTGCCTCAAGATGGGCGCGATCTGACCATGCCGAGTGGCTTGGGCCAGCCGGCCGGCTCGAGCAGCAACCGGCCCGCCTCGCTGGCGGAGCGGGCGCCGATCGAGGCTCCCGCTGCCCGTGGCGACGGTCGCAGCGAGTACCGCGCCGCGCCGAGGCCGGAGTTCCGCAGCCCGTACGCGGAGCCGGATCGCCCCGCGTATCAAGGCACTCCGTCGTCCGGGTCGTATCCAGGGCCGGGGGCCCCTCCCAGCGCTCGACCCACCTGGACTGGCTCGGGCTCCACGAACCCGTTGCCGAACTACCGGCCGGCGCCGTCGGGCCCCGCTTCGTACCAGGGACTGCCAGAGGGTCAAGCAGTGCCGCCCTCGGTGACTTGGCCTTCGACGTCCAGCGCCACCGCGTGGCCAACGGATCGCGGTGCGCCGATGCCGGGTTCTCGGCCGAGCGAGTACGGCACAGGGCCGGCGGCCACTCCCAGCGCCTACGACGCCCAGACTCCCGCGAGCGGCGCCGCCGCGGCCCGGTTCGATCAGACCATCCAGAAAGCGCCGTCGCAGCCGCCGCGGTACGAGCCGCCGGCGGCGTGGCAATACTAGGACAGGCGAAGACGGTGCGCCCCGGGGTTCCATCGGCCGGAAGCGGCCGTCCATGCGATGATCGGGTGAAAACATGAACGCCTTGGATCAGGCATTTTTCAAAGCCTACGGGTACGGCGAAGCGCCGGCCGTGGTGTCGGAGCCGGTCGGCGAGGGTCCGGAGGTGCCGACCGAACCGGCGCCTTGCGACGCCACCGAGGCCGCGACCGACACGCAGAGCACTTGCGAGGCCGAGGGTTCCGCCCCGGCCTGTTCGGAGCCGGAACCGTTCCAGCCGCTGCTTCAGGTCGACCGGTTCTCCTGGCCGGTGAATGTCACCAGGCTCTGTCAGGCGGCGGCCGAACCGCTGGAGTCGCTGATCGACGATCTGGCGGGTGGGGCTTCGCAGGGCAGCAACGTGATCGCGCTGGCGGGTTGCCGTCCGGGCGACGGGGCCACGACGCTTCTGCTTTGTTTGGGAAAACGCCTGGCCGACCACGGAGTGCGCGTCGCGCTGGTGGACGCCGACTTCGAGAACCCGCGACTCGCCCGGCGCATGGGCATCCTCGCGGATGCCGGCTGGGACGATGCGTTGTCGCAGCACAGGCCGCTGGGCGAGGCGGTCATCGCGTCGACGCACGACCGGTTGGTTTTGGTCCCCTTGGCCGACCCGCCCGAGGGACGTCGCGCACCCAGCGGGGTACCCTGCGATCCGCGCGCGATGATCGAGGTGCTCCGTCGAAATTACGACGTGGTCCTGGTGGATATTGGCTCGTGCTCGACGGCCGGCGCGATCGTCGACGCGGCCGGCAACGCCGGCTGGTGGGCCGATCGCGCAATCCTGGTGCAAAAGCGCCGCCGCGCGCCGTCGTCGGACGTCGACGCCGCGGTCCAGAGGCTGCAATCCACCGGCGCTGAGGTCGGGATCGTCGAGAACTTCACCTGATGCTTATGTACGAGTCGTACTGGCAGCTCAACACGCGTCCGTTCGAAAACGGCGGTGACCCGGCGTTCTACTATCCCGGCGAATCGCAGCAGGCGGCCCTGCTGAAGCTGCGGTACGCGATCGAGAACCAGCGTGGCGGGGCCATCCTGGCGGGGCCGCCGGGGTCGGGCAAGACCCTGCTGGTCGGGATGCTCCGGACCATGCTTCCCGAACGCTTCTCGCCCTTGGTCCACCTCGTGTTCCCTCAAATGCCCGCCGAGGAATTGCTCGCGTGGCTGGCTGCCGAGGTGTGCGGGACCGGCGCCGGGGCTCCGACCGAACCGATTCATCAGACCCTCCGGCGCGTCGAGCGGTCTCTTGCCGAGAACACCGACCGCGGGTGCCACGCGGTGGTCGTGATCGACGAAGCCCACCTGATCGACGATCCCGGCACGCTGGAGGCCCTGCGCCTGCTCTTGAACTTCGAATCCCAGGGCCGGCCGGGCTTGACGCTGCTTCTGGTCGGCCAAGTGAAACTCCTGACGACCCTCGACCGGATGCCCCAACTCGAAGAGCGGCTGGGGGTCAAGTGCCTGCTCCGACCGTTCAGCGAGATCGAGACCGCGGCCTACGTCGAGCATCGGTTGCGCGTGGCCGGGGCCGCGCGACCGGTCTTCGAGCCCGAGGCGCTCACCGCGCTATACCACCTCACCCACGGCATCGCCCGGCGGATCAACCGCTTGTGCGACCTGGCGCTGTTGATCGGCTTTGCCGAGGAACGGCAGTCGATCAGTGCCGCGCAGCTCGAAGCGGTCAGCGAGGAGTTGGTGGCCATCGCGCCGGAGTAGGCCGGCGGCGGCGCTATGTGCCGGGCCGTGTGGGCTTCTTCTTCACGTGTTGCGCAGAACCAGCCAGTCGCCCAAGCGGGGCCAGAGCTGCGCGATGGCGAACAGCCATCGGGCCTTCCCCGGCACGACCAACTCGGGGCGCCGCTGTTCGCACGCCCGCAGAATCTGACGTGCTAGCCACTGGGGCGAAATGTGGCGGACCTTGACCCCGGCCCCGGGTCGCCGGGCAGTCTCGGGCACGTCCTCGAGGCCTTCCAGGGGATAGAGGCGGGGGTCCTTGCGCGCGATCGGCCCCGGACAGACCAAGAGCACATGGAGCCCTTGCGGCCCGAGTTCCAGCCGTAGTTGTTGCGAGTAGGCGGCCACGGCGAACTTCGTCGCGGGGTAGGCGCCGACCCAACGCGCCGCCGACTTCGAGGCGAGCGACCCGATGTTCACCACGTGCCCCCGGCGCGGAAGCAAGTGCGGTAGCGCGGCGCGGGTGCAGCGGACCAGGGCGATGAGATTCAGCT
>JANLFZ010000331.1:5076-5557 GCA_024653385.1 Thermoguttaceae bacterium
CTCCAACAGCTCGCGAAACTGTTCCGGCGTGGTGTCGGCCACCTTGCCCCGCATCGAGCGGCCCGCGTTGTTGACCAGCACGTCGAGGCGGCCGAAGCCTTGCAGGGTCTCGGAGAACACGCGGTCCACGTCCTCCTGGCGCGTGATGTCGGCGGGAAGGCCGAGGACGTCGGCGCCCGCAGCCCGCAGTTCGTCGGCCGCCGCGCGCACCGCGTCGGACTCGAGGCCCACGAGGGCCACGCGCGCTTGGGCCTGGGCGAAGGCTTCGGCAAGGACCCGCCCCAGCCCGCTCGATCCTCCGGTGACCAGCACCACCTTGTCGCGCCAATAGCCCATCGCGTTTTGTCCGCCGAGGTCCGACCTTCTCGCCCGGCATGCACGAACCGGGCCGAACCGACCATCCTAGCCGGATCTTCGGAATGTGCAAGCCGCGGAAAGTCGCGGTACCCCTTCCGGCGTGACAACCGCCGTGGGGTACCGC
>JANLFZ010000331.1:5567-6963 GCA_024653385.1 Thermoguttaceae bacterium
CCCGGCTTGGCAGCGGTTGGTTATGCTCGTCGGAAGCCCTAGACAAGCCCTTGGGCGAGCATGGCGTCGGCCACCTTGACGAACCCGGCGATGTTGGCGCCCTGGACGTAGTTGACGAACCCGTTGCTGGTCTTCCCGTAGCGCACGCAGTTCGCGTGGATCGACTTCATGATCGTGTTGAGCTGCTGATCGACATCCTCGCGCGAGCGCCGCATGCAGCCGCTGTTCTGGTTCATTTCGAGGCCAGAGACGGCCACGCCGCCGGCGTTGGCGGCCTTGCCGGGACCGTAAAGGATCTTCGCGTCGAGGAAGACGCGCACCCCCTCGGGCGTGGTGGGCATGTTGGCGCCCTCGGCGACGCACCGGATGCCGTTGGCGACGAGAGTCCGGGCGTCGTCGCCGGTGATCTCGTTCTGGGTGGCGCTGGGGAAGGCCAGGTCGGCCCGAACGCCCCAGGGCTTCTTCTCGGGGTAGTACTTGGCCGTCTTGAACTTCTCGGCATATTCGGCGATCCGGCCGCGGCGGCGCTCCTTCAAGTCCATGACCCAGGCCAGCTTCTCCTCGTCGATGCCGGCCTCATCGACGATCATGCCGTTGGAGTCGGACAGCGTGATGGGTTTCGCGCCGAGTTGGAGCAACTTCTGCACGGTGTACTGGGCCACGTTGCCGGAGCCTGAGACCAGCGCGGTCTTTCCCTTGAGGCCCTCGCCCCGGGTGGCGAGCATCTCTTGGGCGAAATAGACCGCCCCGTAGCCGGTGGCCTCGGGCCGCATCAGCGAGCCGCCGTATTGAAGCCCCTTGCCCGTCAGCACGCCGCAGAACCGGTTGGCCAGCTTCTTGTACTGTCCGAAGAGGAACCCGATTTCGCGGCCGCCCACCCCGATGTCGCCGGCGGGCACGTCGGTGTCGGGGCCGATATGCCGGAACAACTCGCTCATGAAGGCCTGGCAGAACCGCATCACTTCGGCGTCGCTCTTGCCCTTGGGATCGAAATCGGAGCCGCCTTTGGCTCCGCCCATGGGCAGCGTGGTCAGGCTGTTCTTGAACACCTGCTCGAACGCCAGGAACTTCAGCACCCCGAGGTTCACCGTGGGATGAAAACGCAACCCGCCCTTGTACGGACCGATGGCGCTGTTCATCTGCACCCGGTAGCCCCGGTTGATCTGGATCTCACCCCGGTCGTCCATCCACGCCACGCGGAACATGATGACCCGCTCGGGTTCGACCATGCGTTCGAGGATCTTGGCCTTGCGATAAGCCGGGTTCGCCTCGACAACCGGCAGCACCGTCTCGACGACCTCTCGGACCGCCTGATGGAACTCGGGCTGGTCGGGGTTCTTGGCGATCACGCCGGCCATGAACGCGTCAATCGCGGAGGGCATATTGCGGACCGTCT
>JANLFZ010000332.1:0-3614 GCA_024653385.1 Thermoguttaceae bacterium
CGACGCGATGTCTCCCTTTGGCAGCTTATGGTTTTTCGGGCGGTTTCCGGAACGTCTCGGGCAACAGCGACCGGACGCGGTCGACAATGCGGTCTTCCATGGGCGGTTGGAGCCGCTCGGGCCGGCCGAACGAAACCAGCCCGCTGATCGAGTTGTTCACTTCGTAGCCGCCCTCCTCGATAAGCCGCTTCGAGACCACGTAATTCGACACGTCGTTCGTGTAGGCCGTGATCCACAGCCGGTCGCCATCGAACTCGCGTTTCATGCGCAGGGCGTAATCGACGACGACCTCGTCGCTGAGGAAGACCATGGCAAGGTCGTCGCCAAAGGCCCAGACTGCCACCCCGAACGTGCGCGCGGTGGGCAGCTTCTCGCCGCGCTCGAGCCGGTCGAGCATGCGCTGAGCCGACCAGGACCGCTTGGCCAGCGCGCGAAGCTCGTCGAGCGGCGGCGGGGCGTCGAAGGGAATCTCCAAAGGCGCCGACCGGGCCGTCAACTTAAACTCGATGGGGCGAAACGGTCCGGCCAACAGACGCTTGACCTCGTCGGCCATGGCCCGGCCGTGACGCTGGCAAAGCTCGACGGTGCCGTGCGGGCAGGGATCGGCGTCGGCCCCGCAACCCAGGGTCACCAGCGCGACCACGCCGGGGTGCTCGGCCTCGATGAACTCCTGGGCGCAGCCGGCCCAATCGCCGTGAATCTGATTGAAGTTGCCGCGCAAAGTCGTGTTGTGGCAGGCGTAATTGAGGACCACGGCCAAGAGCTTGCCGCCGGCGTCGGTCACGCGAAGCAACGGCAGGCTCCGATCGGCCGGCGCATCGGGGACTGCGCCGAAGCCCGACCACTTGCCGTCCTTCAGCACGCGGCGGTTCGCGGCAAACGGCACCGAACCCCGGGCCCACGCGAGCCGGCCCGGCTTGCGCGAGGCCAACGCCTTGAGCACCACGTCTTCCAGACGTTCGGGGAGCAGTTTGGCGTACTGCTCCATGTGCTGGCGCTCGGTGCCGGAGAACGACCGCATGCCTTTCAGATCGGGCCCGGAGTGGTTGTGCGAGTTGCAGAGCATGAACCGCTCGGGCCGCAGCGACGACTTGGCCTGGATGCGGCGAAGCACCTCCTGGCGGATCTCGGCGGGCACGGCCCCGCAATCGACGGTCAAGAGTACGGCCGGCCCCTCGCCCTCGTCACCCCCCAGCGCCAGGGCCGAGGCCTTCAGCCGACCCGCCACGCCCTCGGACTCGGTCTTTCGGGCCGCGTAACCGTACATGCGCACGGGAGTCTCGGGGGTGATATCGACCTTGGCCACGCCCACTGGTACCGGGGGCGGCGCGGCGGGTTCGCCGGCAACACCGATTCTCGCGAAGCTTGTTAGCAACGCGAGTACGAGCCACGAAAATCCGATTCGAGACGCGAACATCGCAAGCCTCCCAACGGGGGGTATCCTGGCGGTCTTGTCCAGGCGAGCCTGACCGCTTTCCACACCGCCTTATGATGGCGCTTGCGACTCCCCGACGCAACAGGCCCAGCGCGCCGGGCCGGGAGGATGCTGCCGGGCCACCGCCTCAAGCGCGCCGGGTAGCGCCGATTTCGGCATGGTAGCATTGGAGGCTCTTGACCTGGCCGCGGCCTTGGCGGCACGCCGCGATGCCCTTGGCGGCGGCCAGGGCCGCGGCGATGGTGGTGATGTACGGCACACGGCGCTTGATCGCCGTGATGCGGATGTACGCGTCGTCGGCCGTGCCGAGTTTGCCGCGTGGGGTGTTGATGACCAGTTGGATCTCGCCGTTGACGATCGCGTCGGCGATGTTGGGCCGACCTTCGCGCATCTTGAGGATCCGCTCGGAGCGGATGCCGTGGGCCGCCAGGAGGGCGTGGGTGCCCTCGGTGGCCTTGATCGTGAATCCCAACTCGGCGAAGCGGCGCGCCACGTCGACGACGCCCGGCTTATCGCGATCCGCCACGGTGATCAGCACCGTTCCTTCCAGCGGCAGGCGCGAGCCCGCGGCGTCTTCGGCCTTGTAGAAGGCCAGTCCGAACGAGTCGGCCATGCCCAGCACCTCGCCCGTCGAACGCATCTCGGGCCCGAGCACCGGATCGACGTCGTGGTACATGTTGAACGGGAACACCGCCTCCTTCACGCCGAAGTGGGGCACCCGGCGTTGCACCAGCCCGATGTCCGAAAGCCGCTTGCCGAGCATCAGTTGGGTGGCGATGCGGGCCATGGGGATGTTGCAGACCTTCGAGACCAAGGGCACCGTGCGGCTGGCGCGCGGGTTGGCCTCGAGGATATGGACCGTGTCCTTGTAAATGGCGTACTGGATGTTCATCAGGCCAACGACCGACAGCTCGATGGCCAGCCGCCGGGTATACTCGCAGATGGTCTCGAGGTGGTGGGCCGGGATGTTCACCGGCGGGATCACGCACGCCGAATCGCCCGAGTGGATGCCGGCCTGCTCGATGTGCTCCATCACGGCGGGGATGAACGCGTCGCGCCCGTCGGCAATCGCATCGGCCTCGCATTCGATCGCGTTCTCGAGGTATTTGTCGATGAGGATGGGCCGTTCGGGGGAAACGTCGACGGCGGCAGCCACGTAGGTCTCGAGCATCTGCCGGTCGTAGACGATCTCCATGGCGCGGCCGCCGAGGACGAACGAGGGCCGCACCATGAGCGGGTAGCCGATGCGCCGAGCGACCTCGAGGGCCTCGTCGAGGTTGCTGGCCATGCCCGACTCGGGTTGCGGAATGCCCAACCGCCGGACCACGTGGCGGAACCGATCGCGATCCTCGGCCAGTTCGATGGTCTCGGGCGAGGTGCCCAGGATCCGCACCCCCGCCTCGGCCAGTTCGGCGGCGAGGTTCAGCGGGGTCTGGCCGCCGAACTGGACGATCACGCCCTCGGGCTGTTCCTTCTGATAGATGTTGAGGATGTCTTCGACGGTCAGGGGCTCGAAGTACAGCCGGTCGGCCGTGTCGTAGTCGGTCGAGACGGTCTCGGGGTTGCAGTTGACCATGATCGACTCGACGCCCTCGTCGCGCAGGGCAAAGGCCGCGTGCACGCAGCAGTAGTCGAACTCGATTCCCTGGCCGATGCGGTTCGGACCACCGCCGAGCACCATCACTTTGCGGCGCGACGAGCAAGGCGTGGCGTCGGGGGCATTGTAGCTCGAGTAGTAGTAGGCGGCGTTTTCGACCCCGCTGACGTGCACCGGGTGGTAACCGGGCACCAGACCCAACGCCAGACGCCGCGCCCGGACGTCTTTTTCAGAAACCCCCAGGAGTTTCGCCAGGTAGCGGTCGGAGAACCCCTCCTTCTTGGCGGCGATGAGCAAGTCGTCGGGCGGCAGATGGCCCTTGTGTTGGAGCAACTGCTCCTCGCGCTCGACCAGTTCCTTCATCTGGTTGAGGAACCAGGGCTTGATGTACGTGCGCTGGTACAGCGTTTCGATGTCGGCCCCTTTGCGCAGCGCCTCGTAGAGCACGAATTGCCGTTCGCTGGTGGGATAGGCCAAGAGGGCCAAGAGTTCGTCGAGCGAGCGGCGATGAAAGTCCTTGGCGAAGCCCAGGCCGTGCCGTCCGATTTCGAGCGACCGGATCGCCTTCTGAAAGGCCTCCTT
>JANLFZ010000332.1:3624-6955 GCA_024653385.1 Thermoguttaceae bacterium
CTTCAGCGAGGCGTTCGGCAAAGCGCTGCGCTCGCTGAAGGTGCGCCCGATCGCCATGACCTCGCCCACGCTCTTCATGCGGGTCGTGAGCGTCGTGTCAGTGCCCGGGAACTTCTCGAACGCCCAGCGCGCGAACTTGACGACGACGTAATCGCCCCAGGGCGTGTACTTTTCGAGCGTGCCCTCGCGCCAATAGGGGATTTCGTCCATGGTCAATCCGCCGGCCAACAGCGACGAGACGAAGGCGATGGGGAAGCCGGTGGCCTTCGAGGCCAACGCCGACGAGCGCGAGGTGCGGGGATTGATCTCGATGACGACGACGCGGCCGGTTTTCGGGTTGTGCGCGAACTGGATGTTGGTCCCGCCGATCACGCCGATCGACTCGACGATGTCGTAGGAGTGCTTCTGGAGCCGCTTCTGCAACTCGGGGTCGATCGTGAGCATCGGGGCCACGCAGTACGAGTCGCCCGTGTGAACGCCCATCGCATCGACGTTCTCGATGAAACAGACGGTGATCATCTGGTTCTTGGCGTCGCGCACCACTTCCAGCTCGAGTTCCTCCCAGCCCTCGACCGACTCTTCGATCAGCACCTGGCCGATGAGGCTCGCCGCGAGACCCCGGGCGGCCACGGCGCGGAGTTCGTCCAGGTTGTACACCAGGCCGCCGCCCGTGCCCCCCAGCGTGTACGCCGGCCGGACCACCACGGGCAGACCGATTTGCTGGGCGATCCGCTCGGCCTCCTCGACGCTTTGGGCGATCTCGCTCTTTGGCATGTCGATGCCCAGGCGCCGCATCGTCTCCTTGAAGGCCAGACGGTCCTCTCCGCGCTCGATCGCGTCGACCGGCACCCCGATCACCTGCACGCCGTACTCCCGAAGCACGCCGCGCCGGGCGAGTTCCGACGAGAGGTTCAGGCCGGTCTGGCCGCCGAGGTTCGGCAGGATGGCATGCGGCCGCTCCTTGGCAATGATCTCCGCCAGCGTCGCCACGTTCAGCGGCTCGATGTAGGTCACGTCGGCCATGGCCGGGTCGGTCATGATGGTCGCCGGATTCGAGTTCACCAGCACGATCTGGTAACCGAGTCGGCGCAGCGCCTTGCAGGCTTGCGTGCCGGAGTAGTCGAACTCGCAGGCCTGGCCGATCACGATGGGCCCAGACCCGATGATCAGAACCTTGTCGATGTCACTGCGTTTGGGCACGACAGGGGCTCGCGTTTCTGTGAGGGATTGGGGATTGGGGATCAAGGATCGGAAGGCCGAGGACGCGGCCACGAAGGCCCGCGGGCGGATTGCGCGGCGCGACGCGGCGTCATGGCCTTCCGTTGATTTACACGTATTCGACCGTGGCCGGGGGTTTGGGGGTCAGGTCGTACAGGCATCGGTTCACGCCGGGGATCCCGGTGATCCGCCGGCACAGGCGGTGCAAGGTCGGCCAGGGGATTTCGACGACCGTGGCCTCGCGGGCGTCGACGCTGTGGATCGCACGGACGACGATGATCTGGCCGAATTCCCGCCGGTTGTTGCGGATGCCCGTCGCCTTGTCTTCCAAGAGGACGGCCATGTACTGAAACGCCCCGCTGTCGGCAAGCTCTTCCTCGACCATGGCGGTCGCAGCCCGTACCGTGGCAAGACGCTCGGGCGTGACCTCGCCGACGATGCGGGCCGCCAGCGCCGGACCGGGAAACGGGATCCGCTCGGTGATGCCGGGCGGCAGCCCCAGGACCCGGGCCACCTCGCGCACCCCGTCCTTCCGGAGCGTCTTGAGCGGTTCAAGCACCTGGTAGCCGTATTCCTTCTGCGGATCGATGCCGAGTTGTGCAAGGATATTGTGCTGCCGCTTGATGCCCGCGACGGTTTCCTCGATGTCCGTCAGTATCGTGCCGTGCAGCAGAAACTTGGCCCCGCTCTCCCGTACCAACCGGCCGAACACATCGGCGTAGAAGGTGCGTGTGATCGCGTTCCGCTTGTCTTCCGGGTCGGTCAGCCCCTTGAGGGCGCTGAGAAACTCGCGCCGGGCGTCCACGCGCTCGACCGGAATGCCCAAGTCGGCGAAGGTTGCCACGACCCGCTCGGGCTCGCCCTCGCGCATGAGGGCGTTGTCGATGAACACCGTCTTGAGCCGCTTGCCCAACGCGCGATGCCCCAACGCCGTCACCACGGAACTATCCACCCCGCCGCTCAGGGCATTGATGGCCAGGCCATCACCGACGGTTTGCCGGAGGAAAGCGACTTGCTCGTCAACAAACGCTTGGTAGTTCATAGAGTAGGTCCGGAGTCGGTAAGGCGGAAACGGAATCGAAGGAAGGGCGTGGAAGGCACGCGGGCGGCGTGATCGCAGGCGCTCGGGACGCCTTGGAGTGCCGCCCCTACTTCCCCACCCTGCGCACGGCGATGCCGCGGCTGGCCAGGTAGTCTTTCATCTGTCGGATGGTGAACTTGCCGAAATGGGCAATCGATGCCACCAGCACGGCATCGGCGTGGCCTTCGACGATCGCATCGTAGAGATGTTCCAGCTCGCCGGCGCCACCTGAGGCAATCACCGGCACGTGGACGGCATCGGCAATGGCCCGGGTCATGGGCAGGTCGTAGCCGGTCTGCATCCCGTCGGTATCCATGCTCGTGGGGAGGATGGCACCGGCTCCAAGCGATTCGACCCGCTTGGCCCATTCGACCGCATCGATTCCCGTGCCCTCGGTCCCGCCACGTACGACGACTTCGAACCCGGAAGGGCACCGCCTCGATTTTCGCGTGTCGATGGCGACCGTTACCCGGTCGGACCCATAGGCGTCGGCCGCCTCGCGCACGAACTCGGGCCGGCGCACGGCCGCGGTATTGATCGAGACCTTCGAAACACCGATCTCCACCAGGGCCTGGACGTCGGCCAACGACCGGATGCCCCCTCCGACGGTCAAGGGGATCGAGATTCGCTGGACCGTGCGCCGGACGGCCTCGAGAAACGTGGGGCGATTCTCCAGCGTGGCCGTGATGTCCAGGAAGACCAACTCGTCGGCCCCGGCATCGCTGTAAGCTGCCCCACTTTCGGCGGGGTCTCCCACGTCCTTGAGATTAACGAAGTTCACCCCTTTGACCAAACGCCCATTTTTTACATCCAGACATGGGATAATCCTTCGATAGTCCACGCGAGAGACTCCGCTGGGCCGAATTGCATTGGGCAGACATAAGTAGCCCGAATGCACACTTTACGCGAATGAATGCCGCGTCTGCAAGCCCCTCGCCCTCACGGAGTGCCCCTTTGCGCCGTGGTGAACGGCCACTTCAGGGCCTGTAAAACAATAAGTTGGGCAAACATGAGAGAGCAAGGAAGCGCAAG
>JANLFZ010000333.1 GCA_024653385.1 Thermoguttaceae bacterium
TGGAGACACCCCTTTATAGAATGGGCGGTTTTCGTCGAGTCAAGTGGGCTCGGGTTTCGACCAGTCGAAAGCGGATCGCCTTGGAAACCCTCTTTGCCGCGCAAGGTAGGGTCTGGACCGATCTGAAACGGAGGCGGCGGGATGCATCGTGGTAGGCGGCTTCTTGGCGTGGCCACATGGGGTGTGCTCCTAGCGTTCGGCTCGATCTTGAGGGCCGATCCTCCTGACGGTTCTGCCTCGACTTCCCCAGCCACCCAGTCTCCGTCGTCGGAACCAACGGTGGGGCACAAGCTGGCCGGCAGCCTCGTGGCCCTGATGGAGGACGAGATCAAATCGGGGTTCAAGACCCGGTCGATCGACCGGGCTTGGCAGCAGTTCTGCTCGTACGCGGCGATGAAGATGGACACCACCTCCGGGGCGTTCACCGGCTCCGAGGTGACCGGCAATTGTCGGCTCCGCTGGTACGACCGCTTGATGCGCAATCCCTTGTCCGCGCCGGCCGAGGCCGAGAAGTTCACACGCGATCTGCACGTTGCCCTGCGCGGCGACCACACGGGCTTGGACCAAGCGCTGCGCATTGCGCGGGAGAAGATGGATCACGGTTCGCGCGAGGCCCGACGGTTCGCTCCGGTCACGTCGCCCGAAGCGGCCCTCGATGCGGTCGGCGAGGCCCTGAACGGGGCCCAGGCGGGCTATGCCGCGGCGCTGGCGCCGCTTACGCGCAGCGAACTCAACGAACTGGTCCGTTCCCTCTACCCGGTACTCACCGGTAGTGCAAGGCAGGGCCATACCCTCGACGACCGCGGCACGGGACGCCGGCTTTGCGACCTGATGGAGAAGATGGACCGGGCCGGCCTCTACGCCGCGGCCGATGCCCTGATCCCGCTGGCCGATCCCGACTTGCTCAAGCAACTGGCCTCGCTGCCCGACGATGGCGAAGTCCGCGTCGAGGGGGTAACCGGCAAGGTGGTGCGGCAAGTCGTGATGCCGGGCGGCGCGATCGTCGTCGGGGGCAAAGAGAAGAACGTCTACGACTTGGACAAGATGACCGGCGTTACGGCCATCATCGATCTGGGCGGCGACGATGAATACCGCGAAGGCGCGGTCTCGTTCGAACGGCCCGTCTTGATTACGATCGACCTTGGGGGCGACGACCGCTACGAGGCGACCCGGCCGGGCGTCCAGGGGGGCGCGGTGCTCGGCGTGGGAATGCTGATCGACGTGGCCGGCAACGACGTGTACCGCGCCAAGGACGTGGCGCAAGGTTCGTGCCTGGCCGGGGTGGGCATCCTGATCGACTACCAGGGCGACGACCAGTACCTCGCCATCCGCCGGGCCCAAGGACAAGCCCTGGGGGGACTGGGGCTCTTGATCGACCGCGCCGGCCGCGACCGCTATCACGCCGCGATGTGGGCTCAAGGGTACGGCGGCCCCCTGGGATTCGCGGTGCTCGACGACCTGGCCGGCGAAGACCACTATTACGCCGGCGGCCTGTATCTCGATTCCTATCCCGAGACACCCGGCTACGAGGGATGGTCGCAGGGCATTGGCTCGGGACTGCGCCAGGTTGCCAGCGGCGGGATTGGCGTGATCCTCGATGGCGGCGGCGACGACGTGTACGAGTTCGACTACATCTCGCATGGTGGCGGCTATTGGTGCGGCCTGGGGTTCGCCCGCGATTTCGGAGGCAACGACCGGCGCTACGGCGGCACCCGAACCGCCTACAGCGGCGGTGCCCGCGGCGAGCCGATGTTCCAGCGGTTCAGCAACGGCTTCGGTTGCCACTATGCCCTGGGTTTTCTTTTCGACGACGCGGGCGACGACAGCTACGGCGGCACGATCATGGGATTGGGCTTTGCCTGGGACCTGTCCGTCGGCTTCTTGTGCGACTTCGGCGGCAACGACCGCTACGAGGCCACCGGCGGCGGCACCCAAGGCAACGGGGCCCAAGCCGGTCTGGGGGTGATCTTCGACTACACCGGCAACGACACGTACCTCGGCCAGGGGCAGGGCTTTGCCAGCCCGGGCATCTCGTATCACCCGCTGCCCCAGTGCGGTGGGAATTTCAGCTTCGTGATCGACTACGGCGGCAAGGACACGTACGGATGCGGGGCCCAGGACAACACGTACAACCGCCGCGGCAGCGACAACGGCTTCTTGATCGACCGCCCGTTGCCCGAAGAGGCCGCCTCACCCCAAACCACGGCCAGGCCCAAGGACGGGACCCGCGCCGGCACATGAGTCACTCGCCGAGCAGGTGGTCATCCTGTCCGTTGCGGCGGGTTGACCCCCGTCTCGTGGCGCCTTTTCAAGGAGTCTGCTATGCGTTGTTGGATGATGGCTGTCTTGGTCGTCTCGGCGATCGGCTGGCGCGAGGCGAGGGCCGCCGAGGCGCCACACCAGAAACCCGAGTCTGCCGCCAAGGCGGCCGACGGTCCTGCCGCGCAGCAGGCGCTCTCGAAGGAAGCGGTCGCCCTGCGTGACCGAATTCGCCGCACGCTGGCGCTGTACTTCCATCAGCCGGTCAACACGGCCGACAATACGCCGGCCGATATCCTGGCCTTCTGCCTGGCGTACGGGTGCGACACCGAGGTCCGGTACGGCAGTTCGGCCGGACAGGCCGCCAGTGGCCTGGGCTGCCTTTGCTGGAACTACCCTTGCGCGGGCTACCAATTGCTGACGCTCGAGGGCCAACGGCCCGTGGCCCGCATGGGCTACGGCCTCCAGGCCTATCCCTCGCAACTTCTGGGCGTGCTCGCCGCGTCGGCCGTTCCGGCCAAGTACCAGGTTCGGATTGGCACGTTCCAAGGGACCGTCGCCGATCTGGTCGCCGCCGAACAGCTCGATTGCCGTTCGGGGTCGGACCTGTCGCACAAGCTGATCGGCATGGCGTTCTACGTTCCCGAGGACCAAACGTGGAAAAACCGCCTGGGCGAAACGTGGTCCGTCGAGCGGTTGCTCAAGGAGGAATTGGCCCGTCCCTTCGACCTCCAAAGGGCCGACGCGGTGAACCGCCTGATGGGGATCAGTTACGCCGTCGAGCGGAGAAGGCGGCTGGGCAAGCCGCTTGGCGGCGAGTTCGCGCGGGCCGAGGAGTACCTCGCTCAGTTTCAGGAATACGCCCTGGGCCTTCAGACCCCCGAGGGGACCTGGCATCCGCTGTTCTTCGCTGCCCGGGGCGCCAGCAACGATGCCTGGGGCACCTTGCGCTCCACCGGGTTCATCGGCGAGTGGCTTGCGCTGTCGCTGCCGAAGGAGCGGCTTGCCGAGCCTCGTATGGTCAAGACCGTGGGCTGGCTCGCGAACTGGCTCGAGACCGGCGCCTCGCGTTGGAATGCCACGGCCGCCACGCCGCGCGAGATCGAGTCGATCGGCCACGCGCTGCACGCCTTGCGGATCTACGACGAGCGCGTGTTCAAGCCCCACGACGCGGCGCCGGCCGATGCGGCCGCCGGCCGCTCGCCCGAGAACGGCCCGGCCGAAAAATGACCGTGGCCGAAAACCGCGCTCGTCCCCGTCACGCCTGAAGCGGGTAGTTTTATTTTCGCGCTCCTTCGCCGCGAAAATCGGGACGGTCCCCGTGAACCGTTTACCCCCGGAGGGGCTGGCCACGATCGGGTGGTTCGCGCAGCGTGCCGCTGTGGAATCGCTTGGGCCCCGAGTCGGTCTTCAGCAAGAGGGCCCCGTCGGGCGCAATTCCCTCGCAGACCCCGCTGGCCGTGCGGCCCCCGTGGGCCACGGTAAGAAACCGGCCGCGCTGGAGGCACAGGGCGTTTGCCTTGCGTCCGACGCGCTTCGGCGCGTGGGCCAACTCGGAGAGCAATCGCTCGAACCGCGTCAGAAAGCCGACGAGGATCTCGGTGTGGTCGTGTTCGCGCGCGGTGAGATCCAACAACGTGACCGCCGCATCGGACAATTCCGGCGGGGCGTCGCGCAGGGTGTTGTTCGTGTTGATGCCGATCCCCACGACGTGAAGTCGCCGGGCGGCCGACTCGATCAGGATTCCCGCCAGCTTGCGTCCCTGCGCGTACACGTCGTTGGGCCAGTGCAGCCCGAGCGGGATTCCCTCGAGCGCGGGGGCAAGCGTCTCCACCACGGCGATTCCGGCCGCCAGGGCCACCATCGACTGGCGCGAACGCTCGACGCCGAAGGACTCGAGATCCACCAGCAGGCTGAACGCCAGGCTGCCCGGGCCGGTCCACCAGCGTTTCGTCCCGCGCCCGCGCCCGGCGGTCTGCCGGTCGGCCACGATCAGGCGGGGCCGGCGGTCGGCAGCTTCGGCGGCCATCTCGCGGGCCCGATCGTTCGTCGAGCCGATCACGGCGTGGTGCTCGACGTGCCGGACGAAGGTCTCGCGGACCAGGCGGCCGGGATCCGGGGGAGCAGGCGTCATGGGGAACAAGGCGGCGGATCGGGAAGGCGGCGGTTCCTTGCCTGGTGCGCGTCAGGGCCGCTGGCGCTCCATGCGGCGCAGCTCGGCGGTGGTCTTCATGGAACAGAATTTCGGGCCGCACATGCTACAAAAGTGGCCATCGCCGGCGTCGGCGGCCGCCAGCGACTCCTCGCGCATGCGCCGCGCGGTCTGGGGATCGAGCGACAGGCGGAACTGCTCCTCCCAGTCGAAGGCGAAGCGGGCGCGCGACAAGGCGTCGTCGCGATCGCGCGCGCCGGGACGCCTCCGCGCCACATCGGCCGCGTGCGCCGCGATCTTGTAGGCCACCACGCCTTGGCGCACGTCGTCGAGGTTGGGCAGGCCAAGGTGCTCCTTCGGCGTCACGTAGCAGAGCATGGCCGCCCCGTACCACGCGGCCATCGCGGCCCCGATCGCGCTGGTGATGTGGTCGTAGCCCGGCGCGATGTCGGTCACCACCGGGCCGAGCACGTAGAACGGGGCCTCGTGGCACCACTCCCGCTGGAGTCGCACGTTCATCTCGATCTGGTCCATGGGCACGTGGCCCGGCCCCTCGATCATCACCTGGCAATGGCGCTGCCAGGCCCGCAGCGCCAGCGCGCCCATCACGCGGAGTTCGGCGAACTGGGCTTCGTCGCTGGCGTCGGCCAGCGAGCCGGGGCGCAGCCCGTCGCCCAAGCTCCACGTGACGTCGTGGGCGTGGAGGATCTCGCAGAGGTCGTCGAAATGGGTGTAGAAGGGGTTCTCTTGGCGGTGGGCCGTCATCCACTTGGCGATCAGCGAACCGCCGCGGCTGACAATGCCGGTCACCCGCTTCTCGGTCAGCGGCAAGTGCTCGCGCAACAGCGCGCAGTGGATGGTCATGTAGTCGACGCCCTGCCGGGCCTGGCGCTCGACCGCATCGAGGAAGTCCTGCGGGCGCATGTCGCAGATATCGTCCAGCCGCTCGGCGACCTCGTAGATCGGCACCGTGCCGACGGGCACCGTCGTGGTGTCGATGATCCGCCGGCGGATCGCGTCGATGTCGGGGCCGGTCGAGAGGTCCATCACCGTGTCGGCCCCATAGCTTATGGCGGCGCGAACCTTCTTCAGCTCGCACTCGGTGTCGCTGGTGACCGCCGAGTTGCCCAGGTTCGCGTTGACCTTGGTCCGCGCAGCGATCCCGATGCCGATGGGGTGGAGCCCCTTAGCCAGGTGGGTCTTGTTGGCCGGGATGACCATCCTGCCCCGAGCGACCTCGCCCCGCACGAACTCGGGATCGAGCCCCTCGTCGCGCGCCACGATCTGCATCTCGGGGCTGATTTCGCCCGCGCGGGCCAGTTCGATCTGCGTCATCCACCAATTCTCCACCCGGCCAATGGGATTTGCCGGCGATTCCGGCGCGACGCCTTGCTGTGGCGCGCCGGCCTGCAACAGGTCATCCTACCACTGCCCCAGGGCTTGTCAACGAGCGCTTGAGGTCGCGCGGGGGGGCGTTCACCACAGCCACCAATACGCCCCGACCGTCGCCGCGGCCAGCGCCGCCAGGTGGAGCCGCCAGTCCCTCCATCCCCGGAAGGGTTCGGCCAGATCGGCCAGGCGCGCGGTGGTTCGTTCGAGCTTCTCGGGCGGCGAGGGCGGGGTTGCCCAGGACACGCCGAAAAGCACCCCGACCACGATCAACGTTCCCCACAATCCGCGGTAGGTGTAGTTGAATGTCAGGGTGTGATAGAGGAAGGGGAACGCCTTTTGGCCCGCCTCGGGACCCACGAACGTCACCAGGAAGGCGTCGGCCATGTACAAGGTCGAGATCGCCGCGCCGATCAACACCGAGGCTGCCGCCCCGGTAAAGTTCACGCGCCGGCTGAGGATGCCGAACACGATTGCCGGCGTGATCGGCATCACGAGATAGATCGACGTGCTCTGAAGGTATTCGTAGAGCCCCTTGGGCGTGCGGTACACGAAGTACGCGGCGCCGATTCCCAAGAGCGTCCCGGCGACGATCGCCGCCCGTCCCCAGACCACTTGGGCATGTTCCGACGTTGCCGGACGGAAGCGGACCAAGAAGTCGCGCACCGACATCGTCGAGATCGAGTTGAGCATCGCCAACAGCGACGAGATCATCGCCGCCAAGAGCGCCGCCAGCACCAGTCCGCGCACCCCCTCGGGGCAAAGCCGGTTCAGCAGCAGCACGAAGGTGTCTTTCGATTCGGCATCGCTCAACCCGGGGTAGACCGCGTAGGCGATCACGCCCGGCAACGCGAAAAGGAACACCGGGGTGAGCTTGAGAAGCACGGCGAACATCGCGCCCCAGCGGGCCTGGTCGAGATCGCGGGCGCCGAGGGCCCGCTGCACGTTGACCTGGTCGATGCCCCAGTAGAAGATGCCGCCGTAGACCGCCCCGGCGAGGATGCCCCAGAACGGATAGGCGGGGTCGTCGTAGGGGCCGGCGATGTGCATGCGGTCGGGCACGGCCGCCGCCAACCCGCTGAATCCGCCCACTTGCGAGAGCCCGACGAGGGTCATCACCGCGATCATCATCGTCGGCGCCGCGGTGATGACC
>JANLFZ010000334.1:0-238 GCA_024653385.1 Thermoguttaceae bacterium
CCCCGTTATCGCTACAGTACCACACCAGCGTGGTCTCGGCGACGCCGGCCTCGCGGAGCCCCCGGCGCAATTGGCCCATGGCCCGGTCCATGGCCGTGATCTCCGCCAGAAACGCGCGCTGCGCCTTGGGCTGATCGGCGTACAACGCCAGATCGGCCTCGGTGCCGACGTGCGGCGCGTGGGGCGAGCCGAACCAGACGACGGCCAGAAACGGGCGGCGGTCTTGCACCGCGGCGCG
>JANLFZ010000334.1:248-694 GCA_024653385.1 Thermoguttaceae bacterium
CTCCAGCGCCGCGGCGACGGTGACCTCGGAACCTTCTCCGCGGACGCGAACGGCCTTGCCGTCGCGCGCCATCCAGGGGTCGATCTCGAAGAAGTTCGGGCTGGAGAACCACCGTTCGAAGCCGCTTTGGCCGGGCGACACGGGGCTGTCGGCCCGCAGCGAGCCGAGGTGCCACTTGCCGAAGTGCCCGGTCGCGTAGCCCGCCGCGCGCAGCACCTCGGCCACGGTCACTTCCTGCGGCCGCAGCGTGTATCCCCACTGGAAGCAGCCGAACCGGTTCGGCGTGCGGCCGGTCAAGACGCTGCCGCGTGTCGGCGAGCACACCGGCGCCGCGGCGTAAAAGCGGTCGAAACGAAGCCCGGTGCGCGCCATCTCGTCGAACACCGGGGTCTTGAGCACCGGATGGCCTTGGTAGGCCATGTCGCCCCAGCCCTGATCGTCGGCCA
>JANLFZ010000334.1:704-3629 GCA_024653385.1 Thermoguttaceae bacterium
CATCGCGAGCACGATGTTCGGACGGGCGGCGGCACGCGCCGGCAACGCCGGTCCCCAGGTCCCCAACATGGACAACGCAAGGAGCACGCGCACGGTTCTCATGGACCGGTCCCCTCCAGAGGCGATTTCGTGCCGACGCCGAGTCACGGCGACTCCAAGAGCTTCTTCATCGCGGCCAGAAGCACCGCTTCGGCCTCGGGGGCCACGTTGCTGGCCCCGGGGCTGGTTTCGTAGCCGCCCTCGCGATAGGCCGCCGCCGTGCCGATATAGCCGGGGCCGTAATCCCCGTAGGCCGCCATGGCCACGTGCAGATCGCGACGCATGGTCTTGGCCGCAAGCTGGTACTCGACGAACAACTCGCCCGGCATGTGCAGCACGCGCACCGTGCCCACGCGCAGGCACGCCAGGTCGATGGCGTGCCCCGATTCGGCGCGATGGACCCAGGCGAGCTGATCCGCCTCGGCGATGTAACCGCGTTCGGGTTGGGTCTTCAGGGCCTTGACGAGATCCGCCGCCTTCAGGTGCGCTGCCACCGGCAGGCGCACCGGCACGGTTTGCCAGCCGAGGTCCCCGGCAGAAAGCGGAAACCTCCGAGTCGACGCCCAGGCCTGCCTCATCCCTTCGGCCAGACGCATCGCCAGCACCATGCGGTTCTCCTTGGCGCCGTCGTTGTACTTGCCGGCACCGATGTTGCCGCCGGCCCCGTTGAAGTGGACATGGAGCGCCTCGGGCACGCACTGCCCGCGGATGAACCGCGCAATGCCGGGAAAATCGGGGCTCGGTACGCCCGTACGATAGTAGCTTTGCGGGTGACAGGCGTAGTAGCTCAAGACGGCCAGCGGCCGGTCGCCGCTAAAGAACGACACGAGCGAGACCTGCGGATCGATGACCCCCTCGGGCTCGGCGCGCAGGGCGGGGTCCTTCGTCGTGGTGTAGCGCGTGGCCCGAATCCGACCGTCGGGCCCCGCGATGCGCCGGTTCGAGGCGACCTCCTTCACGTCCGCGGCGCCGAAGCCATAGTGGGTAACCCCCACGGCCGCCGGAAGCGCCGCGCGGATGGCGTCGGCGGCTCGCGCGATGACCTGCCGGTGAAACGTCCCGTCGAACCGGCCGTAGCGCGCAAGACCCAACTCCCGCAGCAACCGCTCGGCGGTGAAGTCGCATCCGGGGGCATCGTGCTGGTGGACCGTGTGGACCGCCACGCGGTCGCGCGTGGTTCCGGCCGCCTTGGCCAGCGCGTCGCGAAACGCGTCGTGTCCCTCGTTGGCGATTCCGATCCAGTCGACGGCACACAGCACGATCGGCTTGTCGGCGCCCAATAGGACAATGCCCCGGCACCGCAGCGTCATCTCGTCGAGCCGCTTCACCGGATCGTAGGCCATCGCCGATCCTAGCGGCGGCGTGGCATCGACGTCGAACACCGCAAGCTTGACCGCCGGTTCCGATGCATCGAGCGCACCCAGCGGAGCCAACAACAAGAAGGCAAGCGGAAGGGAAAACAGCTTCATGACGGTCTCCGACGATGGGCGTAAACGGGTTGGTCGGGCGCCACCGCAGGACCAAAGCGACGATGATGCCCGGCTGCCGCGTTGCCTGGCAATGAGGGGCGGCATGCCACCCGAGTCGCTTCACGGCAAATCGAGGGCAGCTTTCAGGCAATCATTCAGCTTCAACTTCATGCCCGGCGACAAGCTCCCCAGTACCTTCGCAATGTTGTCCGTGTACACCGTTTCAAGCACCAGACAGGACACGACGGAATCTCGGACGAGGCCTGTGGCCTTTCCCTCCGGCGTTTTCACCTCGATCAACAGACAGGCGGGATCACCGGCCATGGCCAGGTTTTTCGTGACCTCTGCAACGATCAACGTTCGGACCACCCCAGCATAGGCGTCGGACTGCACAATCACGGCAGGCCGTTTCTTCCCGCGCAACCCAGACGGATGCGGGAAGCGGACTAGGACCACATCGCCCCGGTTCATGACTTCTCCGCAACGTCGTCGTATTCGCTCCAGTCTTCCCGCGCTTCGCGCTTGAACCTCTCCCAGGCCAAGGCTTCAAGCTCTTCCCTGGTCCATGGGCTGTCGTCGTACTCGTCCTGCTTCAATCGCTCGTATTCATCGACGCGGAGCAAGACGAATGTCTCGTTGGTCCTGGGATTCACGACGCGCGGCGGCACGACTTCGGGCGTTTCCAGCGCTTTGATTTGTTGTTCGGTGAGTTCAATCATGGGCGCCTTCCTTCCCCTTGTTCCATCAATTCTACTGCTTCAGTGCCGGTACGAGAACTCCGGGCTGTTGACCAGCGCCCATGCGAGATCGCGGAGCACCGTGCCGCGCCCGCTGCCGGTCTGGGCATACGTTTTCACGACTTGCATCTCGTCTTCGGTCGGCAAGCGCGAGAGGATCGTGAGGTACAGCTCGCGCACCGCTTCGTCGCGCCGCTTCTCGGTTTCTTCCCGCGTCCTGCCCGCGGCGCGCAAGAGCGGCTGGAGCTTGGGGCCGGCCTCGAGCTTGCGCCGAATGTGGCTGGAGTTCAACAGGTGCAGGCGCTGCGCGGCCGTGGGTCGATTGTTGCGGTCCGACTCCATGCCCGTGTCGCGCGACGACCGGCCGAACTTCTCCAAGAAGGGGCTCGTGATGCTCGCGTCGGCCAGCGACACGGCGCGCTGGTTGTCGGGCATGAAGGTGTAGGGCTCGGGAATGATGCTCGAATACTGCTCCGTCGTGCCGGTGATCTGGCACAAGGCGTCGATCAGCACCTCGGCCTCCAATCGGCGCAAGGGATAGCACGCGAAGTTCGCCTCCAAACGGGGATCTTCGGCTGCCGGCGACACGCCCTCGCCCCCGACCCCTCTTCCGCGAGCGGGAGAGGGGAGATGAGAGAACTGGTACGTGGTCGAGTTGAGAATCAGCCGGATGAGGTGCT
>JANLFZ010000334.1:3639-6935 GCA_024653385.1 Thermoguttaceae bacterium
AGGTGCTTGAGGTCGTACCGCGACGCGATCAGCTCTTGCTCGAGGCAGGCGAGCAATTCGGGGTTGCTGGGCGGGTTGTCGGGACGGAGGTCGTCGGCCGGGTGAATCACGCCGCGGCCCAAAAGCCAATACCACATGCGGTTGGCGATGTGGCGCGTAAACCAGGGGTTCTCGGGGCGTATCAGCCAGTCGGCAAAGGCCTCGCGCGGATCTTGGCCCGGCGCCACCCGGGCCGGCGTCCCGTCGGGAAACGCGGCCGCCGCGAGGGTCTTGGCCGCCTCCGGCGTCGCGGCCTTGTCGAGGTCCCAAACGACGATCTCTTCCTTCCATTCGCCGGTCGGCTTGTAGGCGATCTGCGAGAAGAAGGCCGCCATGCCCGACCACCGCTCGCTCGTCCAAGTCTGGGGCCGCACGCCCATGAAGCTGAGGGCCACGGCCTGGGCCAGGGCCTGGGGATCTTTGCTTTGCACGGCGCGGTAGAAGTTCACCTGGGGCCGGCGGAAGTTGCTGCCGCTGGCCGTGAGCATCTCGCGCGCGAAGCGGTCGTAGGGCATGTTCCGCTTGACGCACGTGCGGATCCAGCGGTGGTAGGCCTGCACGGCGTTGGGCCACAGATTGATGGGAAACTCGGACTTGACCCGCAACAGGTCGCACCACTTCATCGTCCAGTAATCGACGTACTCGTCGCGCTCGAGCAGGCGGTCGATGAGCTTGCGGCGCTTCTCGGGATCGGTGTCGCCGAGAAACTGCCTCGCTTCGTCGGCCGTGGGCAGCGTGCCGGTCACGTCGAGGTAGACGCGTCGCACGAACACTCCGTCGGAGCATAGCCCGGCCGGCGCGATGCCCAGTTGCTTGAGTCTGGCGAAGACCAGTTCATCGATCCGGCCTCGGGGCGACGGATCGGCGTCGCTCTCGAAGGGAGCAACCGGCGATCGGCCATAGGCGGCTCCAACCAGGGCCGCTGCCAGGACGACGAGAAGCAAAGGTCTTTTCATGGTATTGGCCCGATGCGAGCACTTCGCCGGGTTGTGGCGCACGCGCGCGTTCCGGCGAGCATGTTGGCAGTCTATCAAGCGGTTCTCGCGCGGGCAACGGTTTGGGCCTGCACTGCCCGATTCGCTTGTCCCGCGCGACAAACCCACGGGGCGATTCCCTCGGTAGGCCGTTATGCCTATAATGACACATCATCATTCCTGAGTTTGCAGGGGATGAAGTCTCGATGCCGCTGCGCGATCATTTCCGCCCGCCCTTGAGCGAATTCACGTCGTGGGAAGGCATCCACGGCGGATGGCCGATGGTCATCGTGCAGCAACTGGGTAAGCGTCTGCCGCCACGCTACGTCGCCGAGCCGCGCGTCCACTTGGGCTCGCAGGTGGAGATCGACGTGGCCGCGTACGATCACGAAGACGTTCCCACGCCGTCGTGGGAGCCCAATCAGGCCGAACCGGGCACGGCTGTCTGGGCGCCAGCGCAACCCACGCTGGCCGTCGAGACCGAATTGGCCGACTTCGACGAGTACGAGGTCCGAGTGTTCGACCTGCGGCGCGGACGGCGTCTCGTGGCGGCCGTCGAACTCATCAGTCCGGCAAACAAGGATCGGGCCGAGAACCGGAACCAGTTCACCGCCAAGTGTGCCGCTCTCTTGCGACAGGGCGTGTCGCTCGTGCTGGTCGATCTGGTCACCGTGCGCAGTGTGAATCTCTACGACGAACTGCTGAGGTTGATTGGCCAGCGCGACCCCACCCTGAACGACCAGCCGCCGGCAACCTATGCCGCGGCGTGCCGCTGGCGGCCGCGCGGCGCGAGCCGCTGGTTGGAGGTGTGGAACCATCCCTTGACCGTGGGCGCGCCGCTGCCCTGTCTGCCTCTCTGGCTGGCCGACGACCTGGCCGTCCCGCTCGACCTGGAAGCGAGCTACGAACAAACGTGCCGCGATCTTCGCATCGCCTAGGGGGTATCGCCTACACATTCCCCACAAGCTGGAGCCGGTACATGCGGGCGAACGCCTTCCAGCGCCGCGCGTCGCCCCGGTCGGCGCAGAACAGCACGGGGTGCGGGCCGGCGTAGATGTCGCAGACATCCGCGACGCCGCCGATCTCCATGAGCACGCGGGTCGCGCAGCCGCCGGTGGGTGGCGACGCGGGCGAGTCGATCACCTTGCCTTGCCAGCACGACAGCGTGTCCTTGCCCGACAGGTACTTTGCCACCAGGATCGGTTCGCCGGGGGTCCACTGCACGTCCAGGGCCGCCGTCTTGGGAAGCTGGTGGAAGAACGGCCGCACGGCGAACGCCTGGCTTGGCCCTTGGGGGCCGTGGAGCTTCAGGGCGCAGGTGCAGTGCGCGCCGAAGTAGCGGTTCTCGCTGGTGTCGAACTCGGGGTTGTGCTGGAACCCGGCCCGATCGAGCAGCCACCGCCCGAGCATCAGCGTCAGCGTGGCATCGAGGTGGTTCTCGCAGCCGCTGGGCAAGAGGTCGCCGTTGTTGATGGCGAAGCTGACGCACGGCTTGCGGTGCTTGAGCATCAGGCATTCGATGGTGATCGCGTCGGCGCCGTAGCGCGCGATGATCTGCCGCACGGCGCGGTGGGCCCGCATCGCCTCGACGAACGCCTCGTCGGTCACGTCGGTCACGCGCGCGGCCCGCTTCTTGAACTCCGTCGCTTCCTGCCGCAGGGCGTCGTCGGGCGCGACGGCGTCGAACATGGCATTCAGTTCGGCGGCCGGGACCGAGACGATCTCGACGTCGAGCGTTTTCTCGCGGTCCTCCGACACGCCGGCCGCCTTGCCCGAGACCCGCAAGAGCCGGCTCTGGGCGAGCATCTTCTTGGCCCGCACCGCGCGCAGCCCGCGCTCGATCTCGTCGAAGTTCTCGATCGAGTGGATGTAATAGAGCCCCTCGGCCTTGCGCAGGGGTTCGGGCGGCAACTGGTGGTTCGAGCCGAGCGAGTGGTAGACGATCGCGGTGGGGGCCGACTCGGTGGCGATGCGCAGGGCCGCCTTGGAAAGCGTGTTCCAGAAATTGACGACCAGGACGGCGTCGGGGGCCTCTTGCTTGGCCTGCGCGATGAACTCGTCGACCTTCGCCTGCTGGTAGATTGCCCGCGGGGCGAACTCGACTTCGATCCCCAGGGCCTTGGCCATCGCGCGGATCTTGGCGGTGAACTTCTGCTCTTGGGCCTCGGGCTGGAACTGGTTTCCCGGCCAAGTGAACCACTGGTGCGGCGCCCAGGAGTCTTCCATCTTGCCGGCGTTGACGACGTCGGCCGGCGGGTAGAGGAACGCGGCCAGGACCCGGGC
>JANLFZ010000335.1:0-249 GCA_024653385.1 Thermoguttaceae bacterium
GGGGCGTCCGTGGCCGCTCGGCGGTGTCCTCGGGCGGTTCTTGCCTGGCGATTGCGCGGCGGGCCAAGAGTTGCTCCTCGGCTCGGCGTCGCTGAGCCACCTGGACAACGGCCT
Source organism: Thermoguttaceae bacterium (assembly GCA_024653385.1). GTDB lineage: Bacteria > Planctomycetota > Planctomycetia > Pirellulales > Thermoguttaceae > JANLFZ01. The sequence continues at coordinate 115 of JANLFZ010000335.1, forward strand.
GCGCGGCCGGACGCATCGTGTTGTCGAGCGAGAGGGCACGAAGATATGCCTCTTCGGCCCGCTGCAAGTCGCCGTACTGCGAGAAGACGAAGGCAAGATTCGACAGGGCCTGCGCCTCGGTGCCGTGCCGGCGGA
>JANLFZ010000335.1:259-2849 GCA_024653385.1 Thermoguttaceae bacterium
CGGAATAGGGTCAGCGCCTCGTCGAAACGCCCCTGCGCGCCGACCGTCAGGGCCAAATTGTTCGTCGCGGCCATGTGTTGGGGATCTCGGACCAGGGCTTGCCGCAGCGTCGCCTCCGACTCCGGCAAGCGATGCTGGAGGTAGTACATGTACCCCAGGTCGCTCAGTAGATCGGCACTGGGCGGGGCCAGCCGTTCCGCCGTCCGGAAGTGCGCTTCCGCCTCGGCGAACTTCCCTTTCTGAACGGCCAGCACGCCGAGCCGATGATGGGGGGTCGGGTCTTGCGGATACTTCGCCACCAGCCCCTGGTAGATCGCCTCGGCCTGATCTTGTTCGCCGCGCCGCTCGCACAGGCGCGCCATGGCCATTTGGCTGGCCTTGATTTCTTCGGGCGTCCGGGGTCTTGCCGGCGGCGCCGGCGGCTCGGAAGGCTTGCCCTTGCCGAAAAACGACTCGATCGCCGAGGGTTTCTTGGCACCGAATTGATGGCCCTGGTTGGCGGGCTGGACGGCATTCGAGGGTGGTGGGGAAGCGGGCTTCGAGGCCGAAAACCACGATCCCCACTGGGCGCACCCGGGCAGGACCAGGCCAAAGGCAGCTACCAAGAGCAGAAACCGCATGGGGCGTTGCGCCATGAAATCGGGCTCCTCGAATCACTTTGCGCGTCGGTTTGCCGGAAGGTCATCGTGTGGCACGAGCAACTCAGAAGAAGCCGCCACCGAACCCTCCGAACCCGCCGAACCCTCCGAACCCTCCGAACGGCCCGAAGGCGCCTCCGCCATACGCGCCGTAGGGACCGTAGCCGTAGTACTGGAAACTCCGTTCGTAGGCGGCGGAAGCCTCGGTGGCCTTCATCGGGTGAGCGTACGCCGGCGCCACCGCGACGCGCTGGTGGGCATCGGTCACGCCCATCGCCGCCAACGAACGCACCACCACTTCGCGGCGCTGAAGGTCGAGTTCGGGGTTCGGGTGGACCGGGTATTGGTACTCGGTGTCGTCGCGCGCGGTGGTCATGCTCTGCTCGATGACTACCGGCACATCGACGCCGCCTTGAAGCCGGACGGCGATCTGCCGCACATGGTCCTCGCCCGCCTGGTTCAACCGCACCCCGTTGTACTCGAACTCGTGCTGGTAGATCACGAAGTCCGACGCCTCGGCGTTGGCTTCCTGGGTCTTCCACATCGGGTCGCTCAGCGTGCCGAGAGGCGAAGGGGGCGCGGGAGGCTGGTACAGGGCGCGGACCGTCTGATGATACCGGACGCAGCCGCTGCACAAGGCCATCGCCAAGAGGACGGCCAAGACACCCGTCGCGGGAATCGGCGAAGTTCTCATGGAACGCTCACCCTTTCGGGACATGGGTCAAACGGACGACATCGCCGGGGTACTAGCGGGACAAGCCGTGCGCCCCTTGGAGGTAGTATTTCTCGCATCGCTGGTAACGGATCTGCTCCTTGGCTTCGCGCATCGCGCGGAGCTTGGCATCCACCACGTTCGCCTGGTGGACCGGCCACACCGTGCTGCGGTGGTCGCAGTCCGGCCGTCCCTCGTACCGGCCGAACAGGAAGAACTGCCAGTCGCCCGGCTCGGTGACTTCCATGCCGGGCAGCACCAGGGGCGTTTCCTCGTTTTCCATCGGGTGGACGAGTTCCGGGCTGACCAGGACCACCAATTCGGTCTCCTCGCGTTTGACGCTGCGTTGGCTGAAGATCACGTCCAACAGGGGGATGTCGCCCAACAGCGGCACGCGGATCTTGCTGCCGTGCTGCTGGTCCTGGAGCAACCCCGCAATGGCCAGCCACTGCCCTTCCCGGAGATCGACCGTGGTAATGACCGCGCGGCTGTTGAGGCCGGGGATTCCGTTGACGGTGATGTCCTGGTTCAGGGTGCTGAACGAGGGAGCGACGGTCAGCCGAATCCGGTCCTTGTCGATGATCGTGGGGGTGAAGGTCAACTGGGTGCCGAAGCCACGGAAGCCCGTCGTCGCCGCGGCCACGCCCTCGACGCCCACGACCGTGGGCACGGCGAACTCGCCGCCGGCGATGAAGCTGGCGGGCCGGCCGTTGAGGGTCACCAGGTTCGGCTCGGCCAGGATCTTCGAGTAGCTGTTGGTGCTCAGCGCGCGGATGGCCAACGTCACGTCTTCCGTGTCGAGCACGGCGCTGAAGGGCGAGATCACGCCGAAGGCCGAGGTCAGGGTGAAATCGCCCGCTCGCGCCTGAAAGTCGATCCCCATCTCGCGAAGGGCCGACCGGGTCAGCTCGGCGACGCGGACTTTGAGCATCACCTGCTGCTCGCCCGGAACGTCCAACAGATTGATCACGCGGCTGGCCGGGAGGTCCGTCGCGCTCAGTGAGGGTCGCGCCGCCGTGCCCAGGTCGACGAACCCCCCGCGATATCCCCACCCGGAACTACCCGGGCCCAACTGCTGCCCGGACTGGTTGACGCTCTGCCCGGTGACCACCGCGAGGATCTGCGATGCCTCTTCGGAATCGCGGGCCTGGCCGCGCACGATCAGCTTGTCGGCGATCGGGATCAACTGGACCATGCTGTTGGGGAACATCTCGTTGATCTTCTTCTGGAGTTCCCCATA
>JANLFZ010000335.1:2859-6896 GCA_024653385.1 Thermoguttaceae bacterium
CCTCATACTCCCCCTCCGCCTGCTCTTCGAGGCGGTCGTCGCGGCTGACGCGAATGAGATACCGTAACGCCTGCTCGCCGAACCACAGGGTCAGCGTGGTTCGCCCCTCCTTTCCACCGATCAGCTCGTACTCGGTCGGGCTGAACTGCACCACGTCGACAATGTCCGGATCGGTCACCGAGAACCGGGTGACCGGCTGCCGGGTGCGAATCAGCTTGGATTTGCGCGGGTCGAGGTCCATGAGCACTTCAGGCTCGAGGACGTCGGCGATCAACGACTTGACCTTCGCCTCGGCTTCGGGAGCCGGCGTCGCCAGCTTCTCGTCGGGGTCGCGACGGGATGCCGGCTTCGAGGGTCCTTTGGGCTTTTCTTGGGCTCCTGCCGGTGCGGGCCCAAGAACGCCCAGGACGCCAAGCACCAGCAACCCCATCATGACCCACGTTGGACGCCGGACGACGACTGCGTGCTTGCGTAGTGCCGACATCGGAACTCGACTTTGCTTCTTAGGGATATGCTCGCACCCAATAGGCCGCTGGTCTGCCGGCCCTCAAGCCATGTCCCCCTCTGCGGGCCCGATTCGTTCCACCCCGCATAGGCGCGCAAGGGAGACCGTCATGATCTAATTCGGTTGTATGACCTGAAGGGATTGAGCCAAACTCGCCTGGAGTAGGGCTGACAGGGGTTTTGCCGAGATGCACGGGCGCGAAGGCCAGCCCGGTGGTGTTGATCGAGCAGGTAAAATGGGAGTTGCCAGGGGCCTGTAGTTCGTGGTCGTTTGCCATGGCATCGCGTCAGACACCCATCTACATGGACAATCATGCGACCACGCGGGTCGATCCGCGCGTGGTCGAGGCGATGTTGCCGTTCTTCACCGAGGAGTACGGCAATCCCGCAAGCGTTACCCACTGCCTGGGGTGGGTAGCCAAGGAGGCCGTGGAGACCTCACGCGCGGTGATCGCGTCGGCCATCGGGGCCCGCGCCAACGAGATCGTCTTCACCAGCGGCGCCACCGAAAGCAACAATTTGGCCATTCGCGGGGTGGCCTTGCGCATGGCCGGCCGAGGCAAGCACCTGATCAGCGTGGCGACCGAGCACCCGTCGGTACTCGATCCGCTTGCGCGGCTGGCCCGACAGGGCTATCAGGTGACGATCCTGCCGGTCATCCCTTCGCCCAGCCCACAGGCAGGCTGCATCCAGCCCGAACAGGTGGCCAACGCCCTGCGAGACGACACGATCCTGGTGTCGGTGATGCTGGCGAACAACGAGATCGGGGCTATCCACCCGCTGGAGGAGATCGGCGGGATTTGCCGACAACGGGGGGTGCTGTTGCACACCGACGCCACCCAAGCCCTCGGCAAGATCCCCGTGGATGTCGATCGCCTTGGGGTGGACCTGATGAGTCTGTCGGCCCACAAAATCCATGGCCCCAAGGGCATCGGGGCCTTGTTTGTCCGCCGGCGCGTGCCGAGAATCCGCCTCGAACCGCTCATCGATGGCGGCGGACACGAGGAGGGCCTGCGGAGCGGCACCCTTAATGTACCCGGGATCGTGGGCTTCGCGAAGGCCGTCGAGCTGTGTCTGGCCTGTCTTTCCGAAGAGCCTCGGAGGCTCCGGCGGCTACGCGATCGGCTCTACGAGGGCCTTACGGCAAGCGTGCCCGACGTATGGCTGAACGGACCGTCTCTCGGCGTCCCCCACTGGCGCCTGCCCGGCAACCTCAATCTCAGTTTCGGGAACCTCGACGGCCAGACGCTGCTAATGCACCTGAAGGAGGTGGCGCTGAGTTCCGGCTCGGCCTGCACCTCGGCCCATCCCGGGGCAAGTCACGTCTTGAAAGCCCTGGGGTTGGATGACGACCGCATCCGCGGGAGCCTTCGTTTCGGCCTCGGGCGATTCAACACGGTCGAAGAGGTGGATTTCGTGATCGCCCGTTTGACCGAAACCGCCAGTCGGCTAAGGAGCCTGGCCGGATCGAGCCATGCCGCGCCACCGCCCTGACCGCGGTTCAGCCGGTGTCGAAGTGTCCGGCATTGGGGGGTGGGCTGGCTTAGGGAGTTCTTCGGCCGATTCCTACCGTGCCTGGCGCAACCGGCTGCGGCGCAGTCCGTACACCAGGTAAATCGAGATACCGACGACGAGCCAGATGGCGAATCGCACCCGAGCGATTTCGGGAAGTCCCAAGATCAGCCAATAGCACGCTGCCGCGCCGAGTACCGGCACGAGCGGCACCCACGGGGTACGGAACGGCCGCGGCCGGTGCGGGTCGCGCTGGCGGAGCACCAGCACTCCCAGACACACGAGAAAGAAGGCCATCAGCGTGCCGATGTTGCACAGATCGGCCATCTCCTCGAGGCTGGCCAGGGCCGCGGCCCCCGCCACGAAGACCCCCGTCAGGATCGTCGCCACATGGGGCGTCTTGAACCGCGGATGGACGCGGGCCAACACGGGCGGCAACAGTCCGTCGCGCGACATCGCCATGAGGATCCGCGGCTGGCCCAACTGGAACACCAGCAACACGGCGGTATGGGCGACCACGGAACCGAAGGCGACCACGCCGGCCGCCCAGTCGTGGTGGACGACCCGCATCGCCACCGACAGGGGCTCGGCAACGCCCAGCTCGTTCCAGGGCACCATGCCGGTCAGCACCACCGCCACCACGATGTAGATGAGCGTGCACGCGGCCAGCGACCCGAGGATGCCGATGGGCAGGTCGCGCCGCGGATTGCGGCACTCTTCGGCGGTGGTCGACACGGCGTCGAACCCGATGAACGCGAAGAACACGACGGCGGCCCCCGCCTGGACCCCTGCCCAGCCGTTGGGCAAGAACGGGCGCCAGTTTTCCGGCTTCACGTAGAACGTCCCGAGGAGGACGAAAAACCCCAGCACGACCAGCTTCACCGCGACCATGACCGTGTTGAACCACGCGCTCTCCTTGATTCCGATGACCAGCACGAGCGTCAGCGCGGCGACGATCGACACGGCGGGCAGGTTGAACACCAGCGGCAAACCGAACACGCGCGGGGCCGAGGCCAGCAAGTCGGGATCGGCCAAAGCGCTGCGCAGGTCGGTCGCCAGGTACTTGGGGAACTCGATGCCAAATCCGCGCAAGAGTTCGCAGAAGTACCCCGACCACGAGACCGCCACGGCCACATTGCCCACGGCGTATTCGAGGACCAGATCCCACCCGATGATCCACGCGACCACCTCGCCCAGCGTGGTGTAGGCGTAGGTGTAGGCGCTTCCGGAGATCGGGGCCAGCGAGGCGAACTCGGCATAGCACAGGGCCGTCAGGGCGCAGGCCGCGCCGGTCAGGGCGAACGAGAGCGCCAAGCCCGGCCCGGCGCCCGGTCTGGCCTCGTCGCCCGCCGCGGCCGTACCCACCAGCGCGAAGATCCCCGCCCCGACGATCGCTCCAATGCCCAACATCACGAGGTCCACCGGCCCCAGCACGCGCTTGAGGCGATGCTCGGGCGTCTCGCCTTCCGACACCGCCTCCTCGATCGGCTTGACGCGGAAGCTCAAGAGCCGCTGGAGGAGGCGCGGTCCCGGGCGATCGGGCAAGGTCATTTCCATAGCGGCTGGAAGTCGATGGTGCAGCCCGGCAAGACGGGATCCGCGCCGACCACGGACGGCGACTCCAACCGCTCGACCTCGGCGCCGGCGCGATAGACGTACAGGCATCGTTCGCCCGGGTCGATCAGCCACCCCATCTGGGCACCATTTTCGAGGTACTCTTCCATCTTCGCCTGGAGCGTGCTGAGCCGATCGGTCGGGGAACGGATTTCCACGACGAAATCCGGGCAAAGGGGTGGAAACTTCTGTTGCTCCGCGGGGGTCAGGCATTCCCAACGGGATCGCCGCACCCAAGCGAAGTCGGGAGACCGCTCCGCGCCGTTGGGGAGAACAAAGCCGGTCGACGAATCGAACGGCACTCCGCTTCCGTCGGCTTCTGCCCAGAGGGTGAGGCGAGCCGTCACCCTCGCATTGAAGTTCCCCGTGTCGCCGCCGGCCGGTGGCCTAAGGATAATCTCCCCTTG
>JANLFZ010000336.1:0-2536 GCA_024653385.1 Thermoguttaceae bacterium
GGTCCATTGCCACCCGCCGCACGCCACGGCCTTCGGCATCGCCCGCGAACCCGTGCCCCAGTGCGTGCTGCCCGAGGTCGAGATCTTCCTGGGCGACGTTCCGATCACGAAGTACGCGATTCCCGGCGGCGAGGAGTTCGCCAACACGGTGCTTCCCTTCGTCAGCAAGACCAACGTGATCATCCTCGCCAACCACGGCACGGTGAGCTATGGCGAGACGGTCGAGCGGGCGTACTGGTGGACCGAGATCCTCGACGCCTATTGCCGCATGTTGATGCTCGCGCGCGGTCTGGGCCGGATCAACTACTTCACCGAGCCCGAGGCCAGGGCCCTGTTGGACCTCAAGGGCCAATGGGGCCTGTCGGATCCGCGCCTGGAGATGAAGAACTGCGACATCTGCGCCAACGACGTGTTCCGCAACAGTTGGAAGGACACGGGCGTGCGGCCGGAGGCGTTCCAGCCTCCGTCGTTCTGCAAGCGTCCTGAAGGGACCTCGCCGCCGCCGGGCGGCGACGCCGCGCCCCCCGCCGGCGCCCTGCCGGCCAACGCCGATCTGGAGGCCCTGATTCAAACGATTACCGACCGCGTGATGGCGGCCCTCGACGCCTGAACCGACGAACGCCGATCGGCGGCCTCTCCGCCGCGGACGGCTCGAAAGGACGGCTCATGGCCAAACGCTATCTCGTCACCGGATGTGCCGGCTTCATCGCCTCGCGGGTTGCCGAGCTGCTGCTCGACGCGGGAGACGAAGTGGTCGGCGTCGACAACCTGAACGACGCCTACGATCCTCGGCTGAAGGCGTGGCGCCTCGACCGGCTGGCCGCCCACCCGGCCTTCTCGTTCCATCGGGTCGATATCACCGACCGCGCGGGGCTCGAAGCCGTCTTCACGCGTTGCTCCCACGCTGCGGGAGCCGGAGGCGCGACGGGCGGGTCCGCGCCCCCCTTCGCGGCGGTCGTCAACCTCGCGGCCCGGGCCGGCGTGCGCACCTCGGTCGAGAACCCCTGGGTCTACTACCAGGCCAACTGCGACGGCACCTTGAATCTCTTGGACCTTTGCCGCCGCTGCGGGGTGAAGAAGTTCCTCTTGGCCTCGACGTCGAGCCTCTATGGGGCGCACAATCCCGTGCCCTATCGCGAGGATGCCGACACGAGCCGGCCCCTTTCGCCCTATGCCGCGTCGAAAAAGGCCGCCGAGACCCTCGCGTACACGTACCACTACCTGCACGGGTTGGACGTGACGGTGGTGCGCTACTTCACGGTGTACGGCCCGGCGGGCCGGCCCGACATGAGCGTCTTCCGCTTCGTGCGCCGGATCGCCGAGGGCGAGCCGATCGTGGTGTTCGGCGACGGCTCGCAGGAGCGCGATTTCACCTACGTCGACGACATTGCGCGGGGCACGGTCGCCGCGCTGGCGCCCTTGGGCTACGAGGTGATCAACCTCGGGGGCGACCGGCCGGTGAAGCTCTCGGCGGTCATTGCGCACATCTCGGCGCTGGTGGGCCGGCCGGTCACGATCGATCGCCGCCCTGCCCATCCCGCCGATGTGCCGGCCACCTGGGCCGACGTGAGCAAGGCCCGGCGCCTGCTCGGCTGGTCGCCCCAGGTGCCGATCGAAGAGGGCCTGCGCCGGTCGGTCGAGTGGTATTGCCAACACCGCGAGTTCGTGCTTCCCCTGCAACTCGGCGAGTGATCGCCGGCGGGCGAAGCCGCCGTTTGCCGGAACGGTCCCCGGCCGGTGGACGGTTTGCATGCCGGGGACGATCGCGCGAAGTGAGCCGAACCATGCGATGTCGTTGCATTCTTGCCGCGGCTCTTGCCGTCCCGGTGGCCTTGGCGAGTTGGGCTGCCGCCCAAACCCAACCCGCCTCGAACGCCTCCGCGCTCCCTGCAAACTGGCTCTCGGCGTGGAACGAGCCGCCGGCACGGGATCGACCGCTTCAGATCGTCCACGGAATTTCGCTCAGCGGACAATGGCCGCCGGGCCTCGAAGGCGGGCTGGCAGGCAAGCCGCCGGACGAGGTGGCGCGGGCCGTGGCGCGGTTCTTCCAGGCCCGGGGGCTCGGCGGGGTGGTGTGCAACGTCGCGTTCGACGACTACCTGCGGTCCGAGGACGCATGGCGGACCCTGGCCACGGCCGTCGAGGCCTGCCGCGATCGGGGGCTGGTCGTCTGGATCTACGACGAAGAGGGCTACCCCAGCGGTGCCGCCGGCGGTCTGGTGCTGCGCGGGCATCCCGAGTACGAGGCGACCGCGCTGGCCTACGACGCCACGCGCCCGGACCCGTTCGTCCTCCGCCCCGCCTACGAGCACACCCACGCCAGCAACAACTACCACGCGGCCCGGCGGTACATCAATCTGCTCGACGACCGGGCGGTGCGGGCTTTTCTCGAAACGACCCATGAGGCCTATTGGAAGCGCCTCGGCCCGCATTTCGGAACGACCATCGAGGCCATGTTCACCGACGAGCCGTCGCTGATCGCGGTGAACCTCGGGCAGCTACCCGAAGAGGTGCGCGAGCGGGTTCGGGTCGTGGA
>JANLFZ010000336.1:2546-6892 GCA_024653385.1 Thermoguttaceae bacterium
ACCCCCTCGACCCCTCGGTCAAGCCGCTGCCGAGCGTGCCCTGGTGCCACGACCTTGCCGAGCAGTACCGGAAGCGCTACGGCGAGGACCTGCTTTCCCAACGCACGAGCCTCTTTGTCGGCGACACGGACCGCGACCGGAAGGTGCGACGGCAATTCTGGGCCCTGGTGAGTGATCTGGTGGCCGAGCGTTACTTCGGGGCCCTTCAAGCGTGGTGTCGCCAGCACCGGGTGGCGTCGTCGGGGCATACGCTGTGGGAAGAGGCCTTGATGCACCATCCGGCACTGGAGGGCAACGCGATCCAGGTGCTGGCACGCATGGACATCCCCGGCCTCGACATGCTCTCGTCCGATCCGGCCGCGGTCCTTCACGGCGGCTGGGTGACCGCCGGACTCCCCAGCTCCGCCGCCCTGCTCGCCGGCCGGCGCCGGGTGATGACCGAGGTCAGCGACTTCAGCCAGAAGATGGGCAAGGTCGGGCCGGCCTCGCCGGCCCAGATGCGGGCGGCCGCCGCCTGGCAGGCCGCCTGGGGCGTGACCGATTTCACGCTCTACTATTCGCTAACCGACCGTTCCGCCGCCGACTACCGCGCGTATGGCGACTTTATCGGCCGGCTCAACGCCGTGTTGAAGCCGGCTCAATGGAACCCGACCACCCTGTTGTACTATCCCGTGTATGATCTTTGGGCCGAGTACAAGCCGGTGGCCCAGCCGCTTCAGCTTGGCTCGCAATCGGCGCGCGCCCAGCGGATCGTCGGTTCGTTCATGCGTTTGGGGCAGACCCTCCAGAGCCACCAGATCGCCTTCGCGATGATCGACCACGAGTTCCTGGCGGCCGCGAGCGTCCGGGCCGACGGGGCGTTGGAGGTGGCCGGCCGGCGTTTCCGGGCGGTGGTGCTGCCGGAGGGCGTCGAGTTGCCCGCCCCCGCCGCCACATGGATTGCCCGCTTCGAGGCCCAAGGCGGGCGCGTGGTCCGCGACGGCGCCGGCAAGGGGCTTGCGGGGCAGTCGCTGATCGCGGCGCTGGCTCCGGCGTATCGGCTGACGCCCCCGGGAAACGCCATCGTCCTGGGGCAGTTCGTCCGCGAGGGCAGGCCCCTGCTCTTGGCCGTCAACGTGGGGCGCGAGGCCTATCGCGGTTCGCTCGATGTCGGCCAAGGCCAGGGCCGGGACTGGCTCCGAATGGACCCGGCCACCGGCCGGATCGAGCCTTGCCCGGGCGACGAGCAGGGACGGCTGCTTCTGGCGCTTGGCCCCAGCGAGGCGGCGGTGCTGGCCGGTCCACAAGCCGGGGATTCGCAACGGAGGGCCGATCGACCATGAAACTCCCGCCCGAAGGCGCTCGATGGCTGGTCTCGTTGCGCTGGCTGGCCTGCGTCACGTTGATCGGCACCATCTGGTTCAGTTCGTCGGTCTTGGGAATCCTGGCTGACGCGGTGCCGCTGTACGTGATCGCGGGAGCGATGGTCGGGTACAACCTGCTGTTCCGGCTCAGCCAGCGCGACTGGGCCGGCGGCGAGGCGGGGGTGGACCGCAACATCTTCCTCCAAGTCACCTGCGACCTCGTCGCGCTGACGCTGCTGTTGTACTTCGCCGACCTGCCGCGCAACCCGTTCTTGTTCTACTTCACGTTCCACATGATCATCGCGGGGATGTACCTGCGCGGCCGGGCGCCGTACTTTTTCGCGGGGCTGGCTTCGGCGATGGTCGGCGCGGTGATGCTGCTGGAGTACCTGGGTTGGATTCCGGGCCATCCGCTGCGCTACCCTTCCGATGCCGACTTGCCCGGCGGCCGACCGCTCGACGGCGTGTACCTGATGGGGGTCTATACGGCCTTCGCCAGCACGGTGTGGATCGCGATCTACTTCACCACGTCGATCCGCCGGTACGTCGATCGGACCCACGCCGAGCTGCGGCAGAAGGAGAAGTTGTTGGGGATCGGGCAGCTTGTGGCGGGCATTGCCCACCAGATCGCCAATCCGCTGGACGGGCTCCAGAACTGCCTCCAGCGGATCGGGGAGCGGGTCAAGAACGATCCGCACCTGACCGAGTACGTCCAGTTGATGGTCGAAGCGCTCCAGCGGATCGAGCGCACGGCGAAACGGGTGCAAGCGTTTGCGCGGCCGCACGGCATCACGCTGCAACCCACCGACGTGAACGCGGCGGTCGAGGCCACGCTTCAGGTCCTGGGCGTGCCGCACGACAAGCAGATCCGCATCGAACGCGAGCTGGGGCAGGTGCCGCCGGTCCAGGGCGATCCGTACACGCTCCAGGAGGTCCTCTTCAACCTCTGCACGAACGCCATCGCCGCCATGCCTCACGGCGGAACGCTGACCTTGCGCACCTTGGCCCTGGGACGCAACGACGAGGACCAAATGGGTTCGGTGGCCGTGGAAGTCAGCGATACCGGCGTGGGCGTCGCCCGCCTCCACCTCGAGAAGATCTTCGAGCCCTTCTTCACCACCCGGGCCGACCGCGGCGGCACCGGACTGGGACTAAGCCTCTGCCGGATGCTGATCTCGGAGATGGGTGGGCGGATCGAAGTCCGCAGCGTGCTCGGACAGGGGACCACCTTCACCGTGATCCTCAATCCGGCCGACGCGCGTCGATTTCCTCGGGCGCTCGGTCGGAAGACTCCCGCTGGCGAAGGTAAAGCTTGATCGGGACCTCGCAAAACGGCAACTCGTCGCGGAAGACCCCCAAGAGATACCGCTGATACTGCCGCGACAAGAGTTTGGGATCGTTGCAAAACAGCACGATCGTCGGCGGCTGCTCGGCGACCTGGGCCGCGTAGAAAATCCGCGCCGTCTTGCCCCCGAACGACGGCGGCTGGTTCCGTTCGACCGCCGCCCGCACCACCTTGTTCAACTGCGGCGTCGGGACGCGGGCCCGCGACTGCTCGAAAAGCACCTGGGCGTGATTCAACAGGGCCTTGCAGTTCTTGCCGGTCTGGCCGCTGATGAACGCGATGGGCACGTACGTCATGGTCCGGAAGGTGTCGCGGAGGTACGCCACCCACTTGTCCGTGGGCATCGAGCCGGCCATCAAGTCCCACTTGTTCACCACGAACATGCAGGGCTTGTACTGCGCGGCAATATAGTCGGACAGTTGCTTGTCGACCTTGCCGATCCGTTCGGTGGCGTCAAAGAACAAGAGGACCACGTCGGCCCGGCGAATGCTCCGCTCGGCGCGGTGCGTGCTGTAGAAGTCGATGTTCGTCTGAATGCTCTGGCGGCGGCGAAAGCCCGGCGTGTCGATCGCCAGAAACGCCTTCCCGTCGAGTTCGAAGCGCACATCGACGCTGTCGCGGGTCGTGCCGGGCACCTCGCTGACGATCATGCGTTCGGCCTGGGCCAAGGTGTTGACGAACGTGCTCTTGCCCACGTTGCGGCGGCCCACGATCGCCAGCTTCATGGTCGGCTCGTCGAGCGCCGCGGCGTCCGGATCCAGCGCCGGAAGCCGCTCGCGGATCGCCGCCAAGAGTTCGTCCTTGCCGCGATTCTGTTCCGCGCTAACGGGTATCACCTTGCGCCCCAGCTTGTAGAACTCGTCGGCCTGGACGCGCAGCGCGTCGGTGTCGGTCTTGTTCGCCACGCACAGCACCGGCACGGCGATGTACCGCAGCCGGCGCGAGACCTCCTCGTCCAAGGGCAGAATGCCGGCGCGCGTGTCGACCACGAAGAGGATCAGCGAGGCCGTTTCGATCGCCTGCTGGATCTGCTGTTCGATGTGTTCGGTAAGGTTGTCTGCGTCCTCGATCCCCATCCCGCCGGTATCGACGAACTCGACGTAACGGTCGTCGAGCTGGACCAGGTGCGTGACGCGGTCGCGCGTGACGCCCGCGGTGGGATCGACAATGGCGATGCGACGGCCGGCAATCCAGTTGAAGATGCTCGACTTGCCGACGTTCGGCCGGCCGACAATGACAACCTGTGCTACGCCCATGGACTTTCCCGATGCGGTGCGCCAGCCCGTTGTCGCGTGCTTCCGGGGTCCCGTCGCCCCGAACGGGGAATCGCCGTTTGCCCTATTTTCTCCATGTTCCATATTAGTCAGGCGCGGCGACTGGCAACAGCCTCGTATCGCGACATCCTCGTTTACCGTGCCCCACAGGATCGCTATCATTCACAGCGTTCATTATATAGGTTGTCCAGGTCCGATTGGTCCCATACTAACCCGACGCGCCAGCGAGGGAACGGCAGCATACCAACCCGACGCGCCAGCGAGGGGGACGGGAGCGGTGGAGGTATACCGGTCTGACGCTCTAGCGAGGGGACTATTTCCCCCCGATATGACTCGACGGGAGCCCCACCATACTAACCCGACGCGCCAGCGAGGGAACGGCAG